>DASTYM010000502.1:0-7693 GCA_035764995.1 Cyclobacteriaceae bacterium
GAATAAGAAGGATCTTCCGTTGGATACAGCAATTCGAACTTATCAGCCAATTAGTTTTGATTATAAAATACAACCGGAAGACCTTATTAATGTGCGTTTTGAGAGCCTGACACCAAAAGAATTTGATTTTCTTAAAAGTGAGCAAGGTCAAATGCAAAATATGAACGTTACTCAGGGTAATGCACTCCTTATAGGTGATCTGGTTGACCAGAAAGGAGAAATCCCGTTTCCTTTTTTGGGGAAAGTAAAAGTGCAGGGACTGACTGTTTTTGAAATCCAGGAAAAGCTGCAATCTGTTGCATCGCAATACTTGGAATCGCCTGTGGTGAAAGTCAGGTTATTGAATTACAGATTTACCATTTTAGGTGAGGTTAAAAAGGAAGGTACGATCACAGTTCCTAATAATAGAGTATCGATCATGGAGGCTTTGGGTCTGGCAGGAGGACTTACAGATCTTGCAGATAAATCAATCGTAAAAATTATTCGAACGGAAAATGGTAAAAGCAGAGTTATGTATATCAACCTATTAGATGAAGGTCTCTTTAATTCTCCTTACTACTATGTTTACCAAAATGACTTGATTATTGTTCCAGCTTTGAGACAGCGACCCTATCAAACCTATTTTGGCAAGAATTTGGCGTTGATGATCTCATCGCTTTCATTGTTATTGTTAACAGTAAGTTTAATTAACGGCAACTGATGTGAACCAGTCATTCTTTGATCAAGAACAAGCAGAAAGCCACCAAGGTTCTAAACTGGATTTTAAACGTGTACTGGCACGAGCCATACGATTTTGGTATGTGGTTGTTTTTTGTTTTGTAGGGGCAATTGCAATTGCTTTTTACCAAACAAGGTATAGTCAGCGTGTCTATCCAATTTCTGCCTCCATTATGATTCGTGAAACACAAGAAACAGGGGGAGCTGAACTGTTATATAAAAACGCATTAATTGATCCTTACAGAAATTACCTGAATGAACCTTATATTATAAGGTCATATCCTTTAATTGAGAAAGTTATCAGAAGCTTGAACTTTAATGCTTCCTTTTATCGGGAAGGTTATTTCATGACTACGGAAGCTTATGATTATATTCCTGTTAAGGCTACGTGGTGTGACCCTGAAATAGCAGGACCGGGACAGTTTATTTTTAAACTCGTGGACTCAGCTCACTATTCTCTAAAGAGTTTTTCAGGAAGTAAATCTGTTAATAGTGAAACTGTTTATCCGTTGGATGATACTGTTCAGTTTTATGATCTTAAGATTTGTATAAATCGTTTATACGACCGACCGATAAAGCCTTACATTGGAGTCCCATTTTTGCTTGTTATCAGAGATGTCACAACTGTAGCAGGTTTTTATGTAGGACAGCTCAGTGTTGAGTGGGCAGAAGAAGGTGCGGGTGTTATCAATTTGGGGTTAACGGGCACGAATTCAAAAAAAGAAATAGATTTTTTAAATGGCTTGATTCAGGAATACCGTGAAAATGATCTGGAGAGAAAAAATGAGACAGGTGAAAGAACAATAGAATTTATCCGCGATCAATTATTAGGAATTAAGGATTCGCTGCGTATTGTAGAGTATCAACTTGAGCGATTTGGAAATAGCAGCCGTATTAAGGATATGAGTGCTGAGGCTCAAAGGTTATTTGCAAAGGCCGAAGCATTTGAAGTTCAAAAAGCAGAGTTACTGATAAGGCAGAATTATTACCAGTACCTGGAAGAGTATTTGTCAAAAGATGAAACAAGTTTTGACCAGATTATATTGCCTTCTTCTGTCGGTCTCACAGATCCAGTATTGAATTCACTGCTTACCAAAATGATGGACCTCCAATTAGAAATTAAATTGCGTATTGATGCAGAACGGGGAAAAAACCCATTGGTACAGGAAAAAATAACTCGTATTCAAGGAATGAAAAGGGATGTTCTTGAATCAGTGAATACACTGAAGTCAACCGATAAGATTAAGATGGACTTTTTGAAAAAGGAGTTGTCGGATATTGATCATCAACTCACTTCACTTCCCGCTTCTGAACGTCAATTGATTTCGGTCCAGCGCAATTACTCGCTTCTTGAGAATCTTTACGTCTTCTTGATGCAAAAATTATCGGAAGCCGGTATATCAAAAGCTTCCAATACTTCCGATATTATTCCGGTTAATCCGCCTATGCAGGGGTCAGCTATTTCTCCTAAGCCATTGCAGAATTATGCTATTGCTGCTGTACTCGGTTTATTGATACCATTTTCCTTTTTTGTCTTATTTGAAATTCTGAATAATAAAGTTCAGTCTAAAGAAGATATAGAAAAGAGAAGTTCTATCCCATTTATTGGTGGCGTTGGCCATAATACTTCTGGTACTAATCTCCCTGTAAAAAATATGCCAAAATCAGGATTGGCTGAGTCGTTCAGGGCCTTGCGGTCAAATTTGAACTTTTTTACTGGCAATCAATCTAAAAAGGTTTTTATGGTGAGTAGCTCAATTAGTGGTGAGGGCAAAACCTTTACTACAATAAACCTGGCTACTGTTTTTGCTTTATCCGGAAAGAAAACCCTGATTGTAGGAGCAGATATGAGGAGGCCGAAAATTTTTCAGGATTTTGAAAGGGACAATACTGTGGGTCTAAGCACTTTTTTATCTGGTATTTCTGAATTTCAACAAATTATTCAGTCAACTGAAATAGAGAATTTATTTCTGGTAAGCGGTGGGCCCGTCCCTCCTAATCCTTCGGAATTACTATTGACCAATAAATTTGAGGATTTTATAAAGAATGCTGTCGATCAATTTGATTTTGTGCTCATTGACACCCCACCTTTAGCTCTGGTAACAGATGCGTTTGTGATTTCTAAATTTGTAGATCATACAGTTTTTGTTATGAGACAGAATTATTCCCCAAAAGACTTCGTGAAAAGCATTGACGACTATTACCGGTCTGGTAAAATTAAAAATATTAGTATTCTGCTGAATGATATTTATAAATCAGGTTTGGGCTACGGGTATGGGCAAGGATATTCATACGAATTTGGGTACGGATATGCTTCGTATGGTAGATATGGAGGATACTATAGTGATGATCAGGTTGAAAGAAAGAGTTTTATGAAACGCTTGTTTCGTAAGTGATGCATTAACTTGAAATGCTAACTGGGAAATGATAAAAAGTGTAAATGTTGAGAGTGACAAGGTTATAATAATATTTTAGAATATTGAAAACATTGGCGTTCATCCCTGCACGAGGTGGATCGAAAAGACTGCTGGGCAAAAATATTAAATTGTTTGGTGGGTTTCCGCTGATTTATTACTCGATTGCATTTGCCAGATACAATACCTTTACCAAGGTAATAGTATCAACCGATGATGAGGATATTGCTTCTATTGCTAGAAAATACGGGGCGTCTGTTTTAATGAGACCTGATTTCCTTTCTGCTGATACGACTCCCACGGCAGCTGCAGCTCAACATTGTCTGGAATCTGAAATGAGACAAGGGTTTGAGCCGGATGTTTTTATAACCCTTCAGCCTACCAATCCGTTGCGACCAAGTCAACTTTACAAAGTCGCTAGTGTTGAATATGCCACTAATAGATATGATTCAGTCATTTCAGTAGGTGTCAATAAGCATAAATTTGGGTTCATACAGGATGGAATATATCTGCCTCAAAACTATGCTCCCGGCATGCGGTCTCAGGATTTAAAGAAGTTGTATTATGAAAATGGATTGCTGTATCTAACCAAGCCGTCCGTTATTATTCAAGGTGATGTGTTTGGATCCACGATAAGCCCTATTATAAATCAAGAACCTTACTCTATTGTCGATATCGATGATGAGTTTGATTTTAAACTGGGCGAATGCATACTGGAAATGTACAAAGATGAATTTTTATACCTAAAACGATGAACCCATTTATTGAAATTGCGGGCAGAAAAATAGGGGCTGATTATCCACCACTAGTGATTGCAGAGATTGGTATTAACCATGAGGGATCGCTTCAAACAGCTTTTGAAATGGTTGATGCCGCAGCAAAAGCCGGTGTTGAAATTATTAAACATCAAACTCATATCGTGGAGGATGAAATGAGTGAAGCGGCAAAAAAAGTAATTCCAGGAAATGCTAATGTATCCATCTATGAAATTATGAAACGGTGCGCGCTTTCGGAGCCCGAAGAGGTTGAATTGAAGAAATATGTTGAGGATAAGGGTATGATCTTTTTTTCAACACCATTTTCAAGAGCGGCAGCAGACCGATTACACAAAATGAATGTTCCTGCATTTAAGATTGGCAGTGGAGAATGTAATAATCATCCGTTGTTGGATCACATTGCGAGTTTTGGAAAACCAATGGTTATTAGTACCGGCATGAATACTTTAGATAGTGTGCGCAAAACTGTGCAGGTTGTAAAAAAACATAATGTACCATTAGCTTTAATGCACACCACTAACTTGTATCCCACACCATCGCATTTGGTGAGACTTGGAGCTATGCAACAATTAATGCATGAATTCCCCGATCTGCCTGTTGGACTATCCGATCATACAACAAATAACTATGCATGCCTTGCAGCTGTTGCGCAGGGTGCCAGCTTATTGGAGAGACATTTCACGGATTCAATGAGCAGACCAGGACCTGATATTATCTGTTCGATGGATACAAGCGCAGCTCGCGGATTAATTGAAGGGTCCAAGGAGATTCACTGCATGCTAGGTGGGATAAAAGAGCCTGCTAAGGAAGAACAAGTTACAATAGACTTTGCATTTGCTACCGTTGTTAGTATTCGAAGGATATTAAAAGGTGAAACTTTGTCAAAAACGAATACCTGGGTTAAGCGCCCTGGTACTGGTGAAATTAAAGCCGAACACTTTAATGCCATATTGGGAAAAAAAGCTGTGAGAGATATTGAACCAGATGTTCACTTGGAATGGAAGGATTTTGAATAGAAAACCTCATTGATAAATTCAATGATGGCTCTACTTTTCTTTCAATTTTTAGATTAGGTGATGAGAAAAATATGTTTTTTAACGGGTACACGTGCAGACTTTGGTAAGTTAAAGTCGCTAATCAAGATTGCAAGTTCTAGCCCAGATTTTGAAGTTGCTGTAGTTGCTACTGGAATGCATTTGTTGCATCAGTATGGTTATACCATACATGAAATTGAGAAGTCTGGATTTCAAAATATTTTCAGTTTCAGTAATTATACAGATGAAGCTTCGATGGACCTAACTCTGGCTAAAACCATTGAGGGTTTGTCGAAGTATGTGAAAGAAAATAAACCAGATCTAATAGTTGTACATGGTGATAGGGTAGAGGCATTGGCAGGTGCTATTGTGGGGTCACTCAATAATATACTTGTCGCACATGTAGAAGGTGGAGAAGTTTCAGGAACAATTGATGAATTGGTACGCCATGCAGTGACAAAAATGAGTCACGTTCACTTTGTGTCTAATAAAAATGCAATGAGGCGCCTCGTTCAGCTAGGTGAACTCGAAGAACAGATCTTCGTAATCGGGTCGCCAGATGTTGATGTGATGCTTTCAAAACACCTCCCTCTTTTAGTAGATGTCAAAAGTCACTACAATATACCATTTGAAGAATATGCGGTGACACTTTTTCATCCGGTTACTACAGAGGCAGATATGATGCCTCTTTATGCTGAGCAATTTGTTGAGGCACTTTTGAAAACAGAACGAAATTACGTTGTTATTTTTCCAAATAATGATTTAGGCTCCGCTTCTATTTTGAAAGCTTATGAACGATTGAAGAATAATAAGCGATTTTGCATTTTTCCCTCTATACGATTTGAATTTTTCCTCGTGTTAATTAAGAACGCTCAATTCATGATAGGTAATTCAAGTGCAGGGATACGAGAAGCTCCCTACTATGGATTGCCTGTTGTGAATGTTGGGACTCGCCAGCATAACCGGGCTATTCATACTAATCTCATCAATTGTGACTATCAAACCTATTCTATAATAGAAGCTGTAAGATTGGCGGAGACTCAAAAGTTTAATCGGACTGAACTTTATGGTACAGGAAATAGCGATCAGCTTTTTCTAGATGTTATTAATCAAACTGCCTTTTGGAATATAAAAAAACAAAAACAATTCAATGATATAGTGTTTCAATTTTAACGAGGATCACTGAAAGAATAAATGAAATCTTTAATTAAAAAAATCTTATTAAGAATTTTTGATTGGGCTTTAGAGGAAACTAAAAGGAATCGGTATAATCAATTCAGGAAGTTATATGAAATCGATAAGGAGTTCAAATTTAATGGGCCAGGAATATTATTTTATGGTGATGGTAAAATAATATTAGGGCCGAGATCGTATATTGGAAATTTTTCAACTATTCAATCAGAAAAGGGGTGTGAAGTAGTCATTGGATCTCATTGTGCAATCAGTCACTATGTGAAGATATATACATCAAGCTATTTAGCTGATCAGGATTTTACAGTTGATAGAAGAACTATTAAATCTGGCTCCGTGATCATAGGAGATGGTGTTTGGATTGGGGCAAATGTTCTAATTAATCCGGGAGTGACAATTGGAAGTAATTCTATTATTGGAGCAAATTCCGTTGTAACAAAAGATGTTGAATCTAATAGTATTGTTAGTGGGGTTCCGGCCATTTTTGTACGATACAAAAAAATGAATGAGCAAAGTATTTAGAAGGATAACTGCCGACACCTTTCTTTATAGTATTATGCCGCAGCTCCCCAAGCTGATGAATTTTTTTTTACTCCCTCTAACATCCCCTTACCTAAGTACACTGGATTTTGCTGTTTTTGGAACGGTGATGGCCTTTGTTCTGGGTTTTGATATTTTGAAGAGCTTGGGGCTTGATATTATTTTAATGAATAGTTTTTTTAAAACCCCGGGACTTTACAAAGAGGTTTGGAGAAAAGTAGAGGCAATTATTTCAATCTGGTCATTCCTGTTGACAATTGTAATAGGTCTTGTTGTTTATTTGATTTTACCAAATGAACTTTCAATAAGTGACAGATGGTTAATAATAATTTCGATTAGTTTACCATCAATGATGTTTTCTGGTCTAAGTAAGATTTCAATATTGTTCTATCAATTCAATCAACGGCCTGCACCAATAGTGATTCGGTCTTTTATCGTTGGGCTACTAGCTGTTGTTCTTAATTATTATTTTATAGCAATTTTGAAAATTGGCTTCAAAGGCTGGTTTTATTCTGGAGTTATAACAGGGATTCTTTTACCCCTAACTTATCTTTATGCTATTTGGGTTAAGGAAAAGTTAACTCCAATCTATAGGTTTAAAGGGCAAGAGGTAAATGAAATGTTGAAAATATCCTTGCCGCTTTTACCTCATCATTACGCAAATTATTTTTTGAATTACTCTGACAGAATACTCTTAAGCATATTCCATACTCCGACTCCTCAAATTGGAATATATAATCTTGGCTATAGCGTTTCTGGTAATTTTAGACTTTTCTCTAATTCTATTGATAAGGTGATCGGACCAATGTTTCACAAGAATTTGATTGCTTCAGGTGATGTTCGGATTATTAAGAAAATAGTTTTTGCTTTAGCTACTCTTTACATAATGATTGGTTTTTTGGGAGGATTATGGATGAAGGAGTTTTTTTTCTTTTTCATTCGAAATGAAGAATTGTCCTCTGCCTACACAGTTGCTATAGTTGTTTTATTTTCCTTTGCGACTCGCCCTCTTTATAATGGA
>DASTYM010000503.1:0-8145 GCA_035764995.1 Cyclobacteriaceae bacterium
ATTTGAAATACTGGAGACAGGACATAACGGATTAATTTCTAACTTGAATTCGTTGTGAAAAACAAAATATTTCTGATCCCTCTGCTGATCGTGGTAACGTATTACTACGCTCATTCTCAAAGTACAGTAAGCGCATACGAAGCTTCGAACCCCACCTATATCAGGAGTCACGTTAGAACATCATTCGAGTCGTACAATTATTATGAAACAGCTAATTTCTATTCTATCCAGTTGGGATATTATTATGGCATAGGCGAGCGACATCTGGCAGGAATAAGCATTCCGTTTTATCACAATGTCTTTAATGCTGACTTCGCTGGATATGAAAACACCACCGGCATCGGTGACATCAGAATGTTTTATATGCTCAACGCATTTAACAGAAAAGTTGACGGACCCGGTTTGAAGCGGGTTTCTCCATTTCTTGAAGTGTCGGCTCCAACAGGTGAGTATGAATTAGGTCGAGGTGCAGGTGCATGGCTATATAAGCCAGGAATCATCTTTTCCTACAGCCCTATTCCTGAAGTATCGTTTTATCCGGAAATCAAATACCAGTTCTCGATCAATGAGACCAACGGTGATGGCAGCAGTGATGGAATGCCTGATCCTGAAGACCCCGTCAAAGAAGGCAAATACCAGAACCTGGCGATGAACTTCCCGGTCGTCATGATTTTGAAAGAATGGGACGGTTGGTTTTCATTGAACGCTCAGTACGCACACTCCTTTACTGAAAAGGTGGATTTCTTTTTCCTTCGTATGGATGTTGGCAAAATGCTTGGAGAATACACTTCCGGGGCTCTTAATATTTCGAAATTCATAGCCGGGCAACCTCGTTTGAACGTTGTAGTGCAGGCGAAATTCAATTTTTATCTTGGCCGCTAAAAGACCGAATTAATACATTGAAAAATGTGTTAAAAAAGAGCAAAGCATTGTACTTTTGAGCCTTCTTTATAAGCCTCATTCTCCATGATCTTATTCTTTCGTGCCAGTACCAACATTCTTTACGCTGTTGGTTCGCAGCACCCTTTACAAACCGCTGATCATCAAAAGCTTGTGTGGTTATTTGGCGGAGCAACACCCTTAACCGAAACATCCTTAAATGGTCGATTTTTAGGACCGCGGAAGGAGATGATTACCCCATGGAGCACAAATGCGGTGGAAATCACACAAACGATGGGGATTAAAGGAATCATTCGCATCGAGGAGTTTACAGAAGTCACCAATTCCAATACACCGTACGATCGCATGCTGCAGCACATGTACGATATGTTGGATCAGGATATTTTTACAATCCATCATACCCCCGAACCAATTATCGAGGTTGATGACATTGCAGCTTTTAGTGAGAAGGAGGGATTGGCTTTGAGCCAGGAAGAAATTGATTACCTGAACGGAGTACGTAAGGAGCTCGGAAGAAAACTAACCGACAGTGAGGTATTCGGGTTTTCACAAGTGAACAGTGAGCATTGCCGTCATAAAATTTTTAACGGTACTTTTATTATTGACGGAAAAGAAAAAGGCTCGACTCTTTTTCAGCTTATCAAAAAAACATCTAAAGAAAATCCTAACTACATTGTTTCTGCATACAAAGATAACGTAGCGTTTATTAAAGGGCCGAGAGTTGAACAATTCGCTCCAGGCCGACAGGACATTCCTGATTATTTCAAGGTTGAAGACATTGACTCTGTTATTTCGCTCAAGGCGGAAACACATAATTTCCCAACCACAGTTGAACCCTTCAATGGTGCAGCAACCGGTGGTGGCGGTGAAATCAGAGACAGACTCGCTGGTGGAAAAGGTTCTCTTCCATTGGCTGGAACGGCTGTATACATCACTTCATATCCAAGATTAGATGGCGGAAGGCCATGGGAGAAAAAATTTGAAGCGCGCAAGTGGCTTTACCAGACACCTGCGGAAATTCTCATCAAAGCATCGGATGGCGCAAGTGACTTTGGTAACAAATTCGGTCAGCCATTGATCTGCGGAAGCGTACTCACCTTCGAACATTTTGAAAACAATAAGAAATTTGGTTTCGACAAAGTGATCATGCTGGCCGGTGGCATTGGTTTCGGAAAAGAGAAAGACAGCAAAAAGGAAAGCTTAAAGCCAGGCGATAAAATTGTGATGATGGGTGGCGACAACTACCGCATCGGAATGGGTGGCGGTGCTGTATCTTCAGTGGCAACGGGTGAATTTGGAAATGCCATTGAACTCAATGCTATTCAACGATCAAACCCAGAAATGCAAAAGCGCGTGATGAATGCAATTCGCGCGATGGTTGAGTTATCGGAAAATCCGATTGTTTCGATTCATGATCACGGAGCGGGAGGCCACTTGAATTGCTTCAGCGAACTATTGGAAGAAACAGGCGGTGTTATTGAGATAGATAAAATTCCGGTTGGAGATCCTACCCTATCCGCAAAGGAAATCATCAGCAACGAATCGCAGGAGCGCATGGGAATTGCGATACACGAAAAAGATGTTGAGTTGTTAAAGAAAGTTTCTGAACGTGAACGTGCACCGATGTATGTAGTAGGAACTGCCACAGGCGATAAGAAATTTAAATTCACTGAATCTCAAAATGGCGCTCCGGTTGATCTGGAAGTGAAACACTTGTTTGGCTCATCACCCAAGACTGTTCTAACTGATTCAACCACTCCTTCGAATTTTAAGGAAGTGAGCTACGATGCAACAAAAATTTTATCGTACATAGAACAAGTCTTGCAATTGGAAGCGGTTGCGTGCAAGGATTGGCTCACGAACAAAGTAGATCGTTCTGTTTCGGGTAAGGTAGCAACCCAGCAAACATGCGGACCTATTCAACTTCCGTTGAACAACGTATCTGTTATGGCGATTGATTTCCTGAGCAACAAAGGAATTGCAACGGCAATTGGTCATGCACCGGGTGCTGCTTTAGTTAATGCAGCTGCTGGAAGTCAGCTTGCCATTGCTGAATCATTAACAAATCTGGTGTGGGCACCCCTCACCCACGGATTGAAAGGTGTGTCATTAAGTGCCAACTGGATGTGGCCTGCTAAAAATGAAGGCGAGAATGCCAAGCTTTACAATGCAGTGCAGGCAGTCAGTGAATTCGCCATTGCATTAGGTATCAACATCCCTACGGGAAAAGATTCGCTATCGATGACACAAAAGTACCCGAATGGTGAAGTTGTGTACTCACCTGGTACTGTGATCATTTCTGCCGTTGCAGAGGTAAGTGATATTCGCAAAACAATTTCCCCTGCACTGGAGCCAATCGTTGGATCAACGTTACTGTACATCGACTTTTCAAAAGATGAATTCAAATTAGGTGGCAGCAGCTTTGCTCAAATTATGAATGCGCTAGGCACTGAAGCACCGGCTGTGAAGGATGCTGCCTATTTCAAAAAGTGTTTCACTGCTGTGCAGGAATTAATCAGCAATAATCAAATACTTGCCGGGCATGATATCTCTTCCGGAGGGTTGATTACCACGCTGCTCGAAATGTGCTTCCCTGTTCCTTCCATTGGATTGAATATCAATGTAAACGATTTAGGAACGGATTTGGTAAAAATTCTCTTCAATGAAAATCCAGGAGTTGTTATTCAGGTGAAGAATACAACTGCCGTTGATGGTGTTCTAGCGAAAAACGGAATTCAATATAAAACATTGGGTCAGGTTTCAAACGACCAAACCATCAGACTGGAAACCGGCAACCGGCAACCGGAAACCCTCCACATCGATTCTCTCCGTGACAAATGGTTCCACACTTCTTACTTGCTTGATAAAATCCAGCGACCAAAAGGTCATGCCGATAGAAGAAAGAACAACTACTCAAAGCAGGTTCTTGAATACAACTTCCAGTTGAAGTTCGATGGAAAGTTCTCTTCTTATCAAATTGATGCAAAACGTAGAACCCCTTCGGGAATTAAAGCTGCAATCATTCGTGAGAAAGGTGTAAATGGTGATCGCGAAATGGCATACGCACTTTACCTGGCAGGGTTTGATGTTAAGGACGTTCACATGACTGACCTGGTGAGTGGACGCGAGGATTTATCGGATGTAAACATGATTGTTTTCGTTGGAGGATTCTCTAACTCCGATGTACTTGGATCTGCCAAAGGATGGGCTGGTGCGTTCTTATACAATCCAAAGGCTAAAGCAGCACTCGATAATTTCTACAACAGAAAAGACACATTGAGTTTGGGCGTTTGCAACGGCTGTCAGCTCATGATGGAACTCGGATTAGTGTATCGTGAAATGGACATGAGCAGCCATCCAAAAATGCATCACAACGGTTCAGGTAAGTTTGAATCTACGTTTGTGAATGTTACCATTCCGAGAAACAATTCAGTGATGCTTTCAAGTTATGAGGGCGCAAGACTGGGTGTTTGGTTAGCGCATGGTGAAGGAATGTTTAAACTTCCTGGAAAGGCGTCCGACTACAACATCACTGCTTCTTATGCATATGCGGAATATCCTGGAAATCCTAACGATTCAGATTTTTCAGTAGCTGCTTTGAACTCAACCGATGGTCGACATCTTGCCATCATGCCACACATTGAGCGTACGCTGTTTCCCTGGAACTGGCCTTACTATCCGGCAGGAAAACAAAATCATGAAATATCACCTTGGATTGAAGCGTTCGTCAATGCCCGCGAATGGGTGAAGAAAAATAGTCATTAGTCATTAGTCATTAGTCATTAGTCATTAGTCATTAGTCATTAGTCATTAGTCATAAATCAGAAATTTTAATGAAACTCACAGCCCGCAACACGCACCGCGACCTAGCTTATTTTTTTCTTGGATTAATTATCGCTTTCGCTTTCTCAGGAATTTTCCTCAATCATCGTCAGCAGTGGCATCCAAGAAGATACACATATGACACCAAACCCATCACCGTACCAACAGTTTTGAAAGACTCCGTGAACAATGCCTATATCGAACAGCTCACAAAATCCCAGCAGATCGATGACGTGTTTCGCAGATTTCAGATTACTGAAAATACACTCCGCATATCCTATGCAATGTCAGACGTAGAAATTGATGTCACCACGGGCCAGGGGAAAATCATAACCTACAAAACAACACCTTTACTTGGCCAAATGACCAAACTCCATGTTGATACCAGCAAATGGTGGATTTACTATTCCGATATTTTTGGTGTGGCTATGCTTATAATCGCGACCACAGGAATGTTCATTGAACGTGGAAAGAACAGCTTTCAAAGTCGGGGCTGGAAGCTCGCCCTGGCCGGAATACTCTTCCCGCTTATATTCCTTTTCCTGCTGAGTTAATCAGGATTTTTTTAGTGTTCTGGCCACCCAATCGGCCAAATAATCGTCTGGAGCTAGGCTTAATACAAATGTAAAGGGGCCCTGCTTGTTCCAAACTGTTTATTGATATAAATTAAGAGAGTTAAAGATTGGGAATATGAAGAGATCTTATGCGCCAATAGCCTTACTAATCCTTTTTTCCTCATGTCTGGGCTATAAGGAATTACCCGTTGAGTACGATTATAGTTACAAGGGAAATTTCAAGAAGTATCGTACGTTCGACCTGATGCATTCTACCGGATCGGTTGATTCCAGTATGACCAATGCCATTATTGAAAAGTCGATACTCTCCCGAATGAAATTCCTGGGCTACAAACAATCTGTCAGTAAGCCACACTTGCTCGTTTGCTACAAGATGTTCCCGGATAGTTTAACTTTCAATGGATATAACCAGCCGGAAATTGAACAATGGATCACTACCCAGGATGAAAATATTGATTACGATCCTAAAAAGTTAGATCTGAAGACCGGAACGCTCCTGATCCAACTTTTTGACAGGCGCCAAAATCGCTCGATTTGGCAAGGTTATTCTACAACTGTTTATGGCTCAATAGATTTTAACGACAACCGTAACCTACGCAATGCCGTTATTTCGATCCTGGATAAATATCGTTTCTGGGCTGAAGGATTTATTGAAGGAACTGCCGCTCAGCAGTCGGAAATTAGCAACTAATTAAACTTGCTGAATCCCAGCGACTAGCCCAAAAAAGCCATAAAATTCGGGGGCTATGGTCGTTTTTTATTAAAAATATTCTACTTTTGCAGACCCAAAATGTGGGTTTCTGAGAAATCAGAGCGGATTGTCCGATGGTGTAATGGTAACACTGCAGATTTTGGTTCTGCCTTTCAAGGTTCGAGTCCTTGTCGGACAACTTTTCTAAATAAAAAATCCCGTCTTGAAGACGGGATTTTAGTTAATTTTTAACCCAATGGCTGTAAAGATTTTCAGCGGCATGGCAACTACTTACCTCGCAGAGAAAATTGCTCATGCGTACGGTGAATCACTGGGTGAGGTTAACTACCAGCAGTTTAGTGATGGGGAGATGTCCCCATTTTTGAAGGAATCGGTTCGCGGACATGAAGTGTTTATCATTCAATCCACGATCCCCCCTTCCGATAACCTGATGGAGCTCTTATTGATGGTAGATGCAGCCAAACGCGCCAGTGCATCAAGCGTGAACGTGGTGATTCCGTATTTCGGATATGCACGTCAGGATAGAAAAGATAAACCTCGTGTATCGATAGCTGCCAAGTTGATTGCCAACTTACTTTCAGCTTCAGGTGCCGACAGGATTATGGCTTGCGATTTACATGCAGATCAAATCCAGGGGTTCTTTGATATCCCGGTAGATCACCTGGATGGGGCTTACATTTTTGTACCCTACCTGAAGTCGTTGGGATTGCAAAACATCATGTTTGCGTCTCCGGATGTAGGCGGTATTAAGAGAGCAAGAAGCTTCGCTAAGTTCTTTGATGCTGAACTGGCGGTATGTGATAAGTATAGAAAGGAAGCCAATAAGGTAGAATCGATGCGCCTGATTGGTGATGTGGAGGGTAAGGATGTAGTACTGGTAGATGACCTGGTTGATACAGCCGGAACAATTTGCAAGGCTGCAGCTTTATTGAAAGAAAAAGGTGCTAATTCTGTTCGGGCGGTGTGTACACACCCCGTGCTTTCAGGAAAGGCCTATGAGAATGTAGAAGGATCGGTATTGGAAGAACTTGTTGTATCTGATACAATCCCGTTAAAACAACATGCATCTAAGATTAAAGTGCTGTCGGTTTCTGATTTATTCGCGAAAGCGATCCGTAAAATTCACGATCACGAATCCATCAGTTCGCTTTTTATTAAACTGTAATTCATTAACTAAAACCATAAATAAGTATGAAAACAATCGAGATTGTAGGGTATAAAAGAGCGAATCTCGGCAAGTCAGAGTCTCAAAATTTGAGAAACGATGGCTATGTTCCCTGCGTAGTGTATGGCGGAAATGAGCAAGTGCATTTTTATGCACCGATGATCCTATTCCGTGACCTGGTGTATACCAACGAAGCCCACTTCGTTCACCTGAACATTGAAGGTGAAGAGAGCAAGGCAATTTTACAGGAGGTGCAATTCCACCCTGTAAGTGAAATCATCATGCATGCTGACTTCTTAAAGATTGCAGAAGATCGTAAGATCAAAATGAGCATTCCTACCCGCTTGATTGGGAAAGCTAAGGGTGTTGATAAAGGTGGTGCGCTTGTAAGAAAGAAAGCTGCGCTGAAAGTTTACGGTTTTGCAAAAGACATGCCTGACCACATCGATGTTGATGTGACAGACCTTGACTTCCACCACGCGATTAAAGTGGCAGACATGAAAATGCCTGGATTGGAGTTCATAGATCCGAAGCAAGCCGCTATTGCCGCTGTTGAAGTACCGCGTGCCGCTAAATTGGCTGCTGAAGATGCTGCTAAAGCTGCTGAGGCTGCTGCTGCCACACCTGCTGAGGGTGCTGCTCCTGCTGCCGGTGCTCCTGCTGCCGGTGCTCCTGCCGCTGATGCGAAGAAAGAAGCTCCTAAGAAGGAAGAGGGTAAGAAGTAATTCTTTCCGAATTAATATAAAGTCTTGCTGGAAACGGCAAGACTTTTTTATTTATACGCTTTTCCCAAATCGGAAACAGAATAGTAGAAGGCAGCCTTCGCTTCGAAATTCTCGGTAAACCACCCCTTTTCTTCATTCCACTCAAATTGTGTACTAATGCCGACATACAATCGATTCTGAGTGTCAAGCGTGATGTGATAAATTGAATGCTTATACGGATAAATTGATCGCCAATGAATTCCTCCA
>DASTYM010000504.1:0-3254 GCA_035764995.1 Cyclobacteriaceae bacterium
TGCGGGTCGAAAATAATACAGGTCCGCGTACACGTTCTGCGTTGGAAACAACCTGGAAGAAAAATTTCGGGGAAGCTCCCTTTACGCTCGACTACCAGGAAGACAGATTTAATGAAATGTACAGCGAGTCGGCAGGGATTCTAAGGATATTCTTGTTCACAACTTTTGTAGCCTTGTTCATGTCGTGCATCGGATTATTTGGACTGGCCTCTCAGCGTGTACAATTCAAGCGCAAGGAAATTTGCATACGTAAAATTTTTGGCGTGCCCCTGGTGCGTGCGGTGCTGTTGGTGAATGGTAATTTTATTTTGCTGATCGGTATTGCGGCTGTGATTGCCTCCCCATTGAGCTATCTGATTCTGAATGAATTACTCGATGCGATTTATACGTATCGAATGGATGTAAATGCCACACCGTTTTTGATTTCTTTCGCGCTGATGGGAGTTACGATTTTGATTACGCTGTCAGGGAAAATTGTTCAGATTGCAAAAACGAATCCTGCGAATATTTTGAGGAATGAATAGCGTCTTTTGCGACTTGGCGGTAAAAAATTCTCACGCAAAAACGCAGAGACGCAAAGTACTGCAAAATGTTACTTTAAAGTGATGATAGGATCGCGCTCATAGGCCGATCCAATCTCTACCAGTTGATTCAGTACTTCGCGAAATAAGGTGAACGCTGCTTTCAATCGCTCTCCATCTTTCACAATGCCCGGAAGCTGCAGATAGAGTTCATCGACATCAGCTGGGAATTTGGTGCCGAGCCAACCTTCGTCATCCTTTATTTCGAGGTGAATCTCTTTTTGATTCATCACCAGCTCGCGAATGGTCTGATTCGCAAAGAGCTTTTTTAACTTGTAATCGTCTTTCCCATCGATCACAAAGTGTTTATCAAACTCCGGGAAACTGGTTAACAAACTCTTTCTTCCAAAGAAATCGGCAACAGGACTGAAAAAATTTCTCCGTTCCAGCTTGAACCGGAAATTCTCTTTATTAAAAAAAGGTGCACGCAAACGCGTGAATGGAATAGTCGCCTTGCCGGTGTGAACAGCAAACGTGTCGAGCGTTATCGTCCATAATTTTTCGCGGGTAACAATTTTATGTGTCCTGAAAACACCACCTTTAACAAAATCGGCTTTTATTTCTTCCGATAGCTTGGTCCAGGTTTCTTTTTGGGAGGGGCCAAAAATGCTCATGGTTAACTGGGTTGGTTACGATCAGTTTGTCGTAAAAATACCCCGACCATTACATTGGAGCAACTGGCCTGTTGCTGCTGAATGAATCCCTGAACATTTTCCATCCTTTTGGAGTCTTTTTCCAAAGAACGAGGAATTTGCCATCGTCAGTAAGGGTATTATTTGCATCGAAGGATTGCCAAAGGCCTACCTCAGCTACATAACCATCTCCTACACCAAAAACTTCCTGCGTAATAAATTTACCGTTTCGAAGGCCGAAATCGTGATAGGCCATTCTAAAAAATTCTAGCGGTGCATTGGCTCCGCACATGGCCGGTGCGTTGGGGCCCATGATGCAGCAGTCTTCTGCATAGCGATCGATGAAAATAGACGAATCATTTTTTACAAAGGCCTGAAAATAAATGTCGTTGCTTTCAGCGATGGCTTTTTTGGCTTCCTCCAGGTTTGCAACATAGGTCGATTCGTTTTTCGCACAGCTGAATAACAGGAATGCAATAGAAAAAAGTGCGGTAAAAATGTTTTTGCTTGTCATGATGAATGGGTTTATCAATGCCCGAAATTGACAGCTGCTACTGACAGCCCTATGGCAGGAGCAAAAAAATTATTCCGTAACGGCAGAATAAATCATACGGTTATCGTACACGGATGGAACTTCTTTTAGTTTCTTCAAGGACGAAAAGCCTGCTTCTTTAACGATTCCAGACAATTTTTTAAAACCCACAGGGTACGGGACCCATGTATTACCCTTTTCCATTTCGTATTCAATCACAAGAAGTTTACCTCCCGGAGTTAACTTGCTTTTCAATTTTTTCAGAAATGATTCTTTGTCTTTCACGAAGTGGAGGGAGTTGGCCATTAAAACTCCGTCAAGCAGGTCAGTTTTCCAGTCATCCCTGACAAAATCTGCCTGAATTCTTTTTAATTGTATCTGTTGCCAAACTCTGATCGATTCCATTCGGGCAGCATTTGTATCAACAGCATACAGAATACTTCCGTCATGCAACAGGGTGCTCAAGGCATGTGTGAAAACACCATTCCCTGCACCAAGATCAGCCCAGACTTGTTTGGTGTAGGTACGCTCAACGCCATCTTCAATAAGTTGCATTGCGATTTCCGATTTCATAACCAGAATTCAATACAAGACGTAAACCTGCGTTGAAAGGATGCCCGTTGAAGAATTAATTTAGCAAACTGCAATTATTTCCATGCAAAATCCCATACGGGAGGTTTGCCCAGCAAATGCTCTATAAAATAATTCCACCGCACCTTTGTGAAGTACCGCTGTGTTTGCCCTGTGTAGCCATGGCGCTGACTCGGGAAAATGAGTATATCAAATTGTTTATCAGCCCGCACTAACATTTCTGCAAGTTTGAAAGTTGCCGAGGGGTTTACAAGTTGATTTCGAAACAGGTTATCCCTTTCATCACATTAACGCAGGAACAAGATGTTGGACTCCGGTTGCTGACAAATGCGCCCGATGTTACAGTCAAGGAGATCGAAGTTAAAGCCCTCCACCACCACGTATTAGCAAAAGTGTTTTTTTCGGTTTTTAACTCTTGGGTTTTTCTTATCTTCAACATATTGTTCGAGGCCCACGAAAAATAGAAATACTTCCAACATTCGATTCTAAGGTGATTCATAAAAAAGGTTTTAAACTTATGAATAAGGTAGACCATAGAAAAAAAGTAATCACGGCTACACTCAGTATACTGATGCTCCTTTTGCCAGCTTACAAGGCTTTCGTGATGGGTCAAGTTCAAGAACCTTCTAAACAATATCCTATCGTAACAGACTATCCAGAAGAGGTTCAAAAGGTGATTGACCAAATCAAAACGCGCGAGCCTGATGCTGAGTATCAGGTATTGGGTGTGATGGAAATGAATACACTTTATGGACAGGATGTCTTAGAGAATGTATTCAAAACATACAATAAGAGTGATTATAAATCTACACACATTGTAAAAGACGTAAGCGTCTCTAGTGCCTCTGCCTTCAAACATTATGTAGTCTTAGTTAAGGGAACTCGAGCCGTTGTAGTAGTTCCGGGAACGGATGGGAA
>DASTYM010000505.1:0-2290 GCA_035764995.1 Cyclobacteriaceae bacterium
CAAACCGATTACCGATTGGTAAAGAAGATATCTTAAAGTCATTTAAGTATGATGCTGTTAAACGATTCTATAAGGATTGGTATCGTCCAAACCTGATGGCCGTAATTGTTGTAGGAGATATTGATCCGGCAGATGCCGAAAAGAAAATCAAGTCTCATTTTGAAAAGCTGAAGAACCCATCTAAAGAAAGACCTCGCGTGTATGCTGAAGTTCCTTCACGATCAACCTCGGAAGGATTAACGGTTACTGATAAAGAAGCAACCAATCATATTTTACAGATCTATTATCCTTACAAGAAGGATAAAGCTGAAACGACTATTGGTGATTACCGCAGTTCGATTGTTCAAAATTTGTTTGCTGCTATGTTAAGTCAGCGCAACCAGGAGTTGACGCAAAAGCCAAATCCGCCATTCGTTTTTGGTGGAAGTAATTTGGGAGGATTTGTGCATGGATACGAAGCGTTCAGTTCTTTTGCGGTAATCAGTAAGGCAGGACCGGGGCCGGCAATAAATGCGTTGATTCAGGAAAACGAACGTGCAAAAAAGTTTGGTTTTACGGCAGCCGAATTAGATCGTGCTAAGAAATCATCCATGCGAAATATTGAGCGAGCGTATAACGAGAGGGAGAAAACTGAATCCGAAAATTATGCTGATGAGTATATCAGAAATTTCCTGGAGCAGGAACCGATACCGGGAATTGAAAATGAATACAATTATCATAAGCAATTCCTGGAAACAATTACACTGGAAGAGGTTAATCAATATGCTGCTAAAATAATTCCATCCAATGAGAATAAACTGGTAATCTTCAATGGTCCTGAAAAAGCAGACTTTGCATTGCCTGCCGGACCGGAATTGCTCGCAGTAGCAACTGCGGCAGAAAAACTTCCTGTTACTGCCTACGAAGAAAAAGCAATTGCGTCCAGTTTGATGGACAAGGCTCCTGCCGGAGGAAAAATAGCTGCTGAAAAGGAAAATAAGGAATTGGGCTACACCGAAATTCTGTTGAGCAATGGAGTCAAATTGATTCTTAAAGCTACCGATTTTAAAAACGACCAGGTGATGATGAGTGCTACCAGGTTTGGTGGACAATCCCAGTACGAACAGAAAGATTATTTCAATGCTGCGAATGCAACAACAGTAGTCGGACAAATGGGCGTTAAAGATTTTTCTCCAGTTGATCTGAGAAAAGTTTTGGCCGGAAAAAATGTAAGCAGTACACCTGTATTGGGAGTTTTGACGGAAGGATTTCGAGGATCGTGCGGCTCAAACGATATTGAGTCATTAATGCAACTAACGTATTTGTATTGCACACAACCAAGAAAGGATGATGCGCTTTTCGCCTCGTTTGTAACGAAACAACAGGCGATGATCCAGAACATGATGTCAAACCCTCAAGCGGTTTATCAGGATACTGTTCAGAAGATCTTGTATAACAATCACCCTCGCGGGCCTCGCTTTCCAAAAGCAGATGACTTTGCAAAAATTAATGTGGACCGCGCATTGGAGATATATAAAGAGCGTTTTGGAAATGCCAACGGCCTGACATTCATTTTTGTGGGAAGCTTTGATGTGACCAAAATGAAAGAATTGGCAGCAACCTACCTGGGAAGTCTCCCTTCAGCAGGCAGCATGCCAACATTCAAAGATCTTGGTATACGACCCATTAAAGGTGTTGTGAAAAAAGAAATCAAAAAGGGTACCGAACCAAAAAGCTTTGTTCAGTTGATCTTTACCGGAGAGGCTCCCTATTCAGATGCTGCAAATTTAGTGATGCAGGAAATGATAGAAGTCCTCAATATTAAACTGATTGAAACGCTGCGTGAAGACCTGAGTGGTATTTATGGCGGTGGAGCAAGGGGTAGCATGTCCAAAAACCCTTATAACAGTTATTCAGTTTCAGTTTCTTTCCCTTGCGGGCCCGAAAACGTTGATAAACTGATTAGCGCAACGAGGGAGGAGATAAAGAAGATTCAGAAAAACGGACCACTTGAAGCTGACCTGGCCAAAGTAAAAGAAACGATGGTTAAGCAATACCAGGAAAATGTGAAGGACAATAGTTACTGGCTCACGAAGCTTCAACAGTCAGTGGAGCTTGGTTCAAATCCGGGTGATATCCTTACCGGTGAAAAGCGAATCAATGCTGTTACCGCAAAAGACGTACAAGAAGCAGCGAAGAAATATTTCAATATGAACAATTACCTTCAGGCTGTTTTAAATCCGGAGAAGTACATCGATGCGGGCTAAAAATAAAAAATCCTGACCCAGTAGGTCAGGATTTTTTTTGAATT
>DASTYM010000506.1:0-14748 GCA_035764995.1 Cyclobacteriaceae bacterium
CAGGCTATGGTAAGGCAGATGAGGAGGGTAAGAGCAAATTAACTTCTGTTAAGGACTCTGTTAAAACACTGGGGATTTGTAAAAAGATCAATAAGACCCTCACTCAAAAACAAAAAGTAGTTGTACTCATCAAACTTCTCGAACTCGTTGGTTCCGATAAAAATTTCACACACCAACGGATGGAGATTATCAACACCGTGTCAACGGTATTTAATATCCAGAAAGATGAAAACACCCTGATCGAAAAATTCATCGTTTCAGAAGATCCCAAAACCCTCGACTTCCCGGATATTTTATTGGCCGATAAAGCCGACAAGGCAGAAGAAGGTAAAACCTACAAACATGCACATATTCACATTGATGGCACGCTCATTTTTATGCGTGTGCGCAGCGTTGATATGTTCTTTGCAAAATATTCAGGTGAAGAGCTCAATACACTGAATGGATTTACCATGCAGCCTAATCGCGTGTATCTTTTCTCACACGGAAGCACCATTAAAACACAGGCTGGTGATGCGTTGTACTACAGTGATTTAGTACGCGATTACAATGAAGAGATCAAGACAACCAAGCTTTCCTTCACCGCGAACGTGGCGGAATTCAAATTCCCAAATGGCACAGTAGGTTTACGCGATGTACTCATATCAGAAGGCCCGGGTAAATTAATCGGGATTATGGGAGCCAGTGGTGCAGGGAAAACAACACTGCTCCACGTGATGGCCGGTTTAGGAAAACCAAGTGTTGGAGAAGTGTTAATCAATGGTTTCGATATCAATACCCAAAAAGATAAAATTCACGGTGTAATCGGGTATGTTTCTCAAGATGACTTATTGATTGAAGAGTTAACTGTTTACCAAAACCTGTATTACAACGCGAAACTCTGCTTTGCAAACTTCACGGAAGAACAGCTCGACAAGCGCGTGATGGAGGTGCTGGAAAACCTGGGCCTGGATCAGCGAAAAGATTTGAAGGTTGGTAACCCGTTGGAGAAAACAATCAGTGGTGGCCAACGGAAGCGCTTGAACATTGCCCTTGAACTGATTCGCGAACCAGCCATACTTTTCCTCGATGAGCCAACGTCAGGTCTCTCCTCCCGTGACTCAGAGAATGTTATTGACTTGCTGAAAGAACTTTCCCTGAAAGGAAAATTAATATTTGTAGTGATTCACCAGCCATCATCAGACATCTACAAAATGTTTGATAAGATGATCATCATGGATACCGGTGGATTCCCTGCATACTATGGCCATCCGGTTGAAGCTGTTACCTATTTCAAAAAATCTACACACCAGGTTGATAGTAACCGTGGCCAGTGCGAAACGTGTGGTAACGTTAACCCTGAACAGATTTTCAATATTATTGAAGCAAAGGTTGTTGACGAATACGGTCAGCCGACCAATAAACGCAAAATCACGCCTGTCCAATGGCACGACTGGTACAAGGAGCGCTTTAAAGTTAACAAGGTTGACGATGTTAAAGAAGAACCTCCTCACTCGTTAAACCTGCCGAACAAAATCAAGCAGACTGTCATATTCACAACACGTGACGTTCTCTCTAAATTGAGCAACAAGCAATACCTCCTCATTAATTTATTGGAGGCTCCTTTGCTGGCACTCATTCTCACATTCATCATTAAGTATAAAAGTTCACCGGGTGGAGCAGAATATAGCTTCCGCTACAATGATAACCTCCCCGCATTTTTACTGATGAGTATCATTGTTGCGCTTTTCATGGGCCTTACGGTAAGTGCCGAAGAAATTATTCGCGACCGTAAAATCTTAAAGCGAGAATCGTTCCTGAACCTCAGTTGGAATAGTTACCTGACCTCCAAAGTTGTTATTCTTTTCAGTTTATCCGCCATTCAAACATTAATGTTCGCCATTATCGGCAACCTTGTTCTTGAAATTGAATGGAGCATGCTACTACCATTCTGGCTCGTGCTGTTCACTACTTCCTGCATGGCCAATGTATTAGGGTTGAATATATCTTCAGCATTTAACTCGGCTGTTACGGTATATGTGATGATCCCGCTGTTGCTCATTCCACAAATGATACTGAGCGGATTACTTTTTAGCTTCGATAAGTTAAATAGCGTAATCAGCACAAAAGGAAAAGTTCCACTGGTTGCCGACATGATGGCATCTCGCTGGGCTTACGAAGCGTTGGCTGTGTATCAATTCAAAAATAATTCATACGAAAAGGCTTTCTACGATTTTGAGAAAATGGAATCACAGTCAGACTTTAAATCTTCTTTCTTTGTTGATAAGTTAAAAGAAAAGAGAAAGTACATTGCCGATAACATACAATCAAAAGATGATTCAGTCAGACAAACGATCAATTACAATCTCGAAATAATCAGAACCAGCATCAAAGATGATTACTTTAAGAAAGGTCTTGAAAAAATAAATCTCCAAGAGTCATGGACGGCATCCATTTTTACGCCAGAGTTTAATACCACACTTGAAACTTACCTGGATGAGTACAAGACATTTTATCAGGGCATTTACAACAAGGCTGATGCAGCGAGTGAAAAGTTAACGTTCGATCTTGAGAAAAATGGAGATTACAAAGTGTACCTCGCTAAAAACAAATATTACAACGAAAGTCTGGCTGATCTTGTAAAAAATGTTTCTACGAAAAATCGTTTGCTGGAGCATGACGGTGAATTGGTGCAGCAGATCAATCCGATTTTCGCTGATCCGAAACCAAAAGGTCCGCTCGATTATCGCGCGCAGTTCTTCTCGCCTACCAAGAATCTATTCGGCATTCGGGTGGACACCTTTATCTTTAACATTCTGGTAATTTGGGTAGCTTCTCTCCTGTTTTACATTACCTTATACTTTGAGTTGCTCAGAAAGCTTATAAACTCGTTTGGACAGGTAAATATTCCAACTCAGGTGGCATTA
Organism: Cyclobacteriaceae bacterium; assembly: GCA_035764995.1. Lineage (GTDB taxonomy): Bacteria > Bacteroidota > Bacteroidia > Cytophagales > Cyclobacteriaceae > UBA2336. The sequence goes on from DASTYM010000506.1 coordinate 2,907, forward strand.
CCCAGGATGAACTTTAAGAAAAAGAAATAAAGAAATAACGCATCCTTGTAATTTTTTGGTCAGGAATGCCATTTTTCTAACTTTGTAAACGATAATTTTATAACTATGAAAATAGGGAAATTAGTACTGATCGTAGCCTTTTTAACAGCTTGTGGCGGTGGAAAAAAAACCGATGAACAGGCATTTTTGGAAGGTCTCGATTCAGCAAAACAGGCAGGCCCGACAATCTCTGAAGCCGTGATCGGTGACATCCTCCAGCAGATTCCGAGCCCGTTGGAAATTTCTGTTCTTCTTAAGGAGTCCGGAAAAAAGTACAACGTCAGCTACCTAAATTCACCTGATAACCTTGCCAAGTACAACAGCAATTACAAGAAGGCCCTCAACCTCGGTATTTATGGCACCGATTTGGGATACACCAATATTTATGAACAAAACCAGGATGGCGTGAAGTACATGTCTTCCATCAAAAGCCTGGCAGACGGTTTAAACATTGGCCAATTCTTTGACATTGAAACCATCGGCAGGTTAGCGACCAACAGCAAGAATCTTGATTCTTTGTTACTCATCACAACACAGAATTTTAACAACATCAACCACTACTTGCAGACTCAAAGCCGCTCAAATTTGAGTGTTCTTTTACTTACCGGTGGCTGGTTAGAGGCTATGCACATTACTTGTAACGTGGCAGGAAGTGATCCAAACAACAAGGAATTGCAGGAAAAAATTGGTGAACAAAAGGTAATTCTTGAAAATATCATACTTCTGCTTTCCTTCTACAAAGAGAGCGACCAGAATATGGCATCATTGTTGACAGACATGGAGGAATTGAAAAAGGTGTTCGATAAAGTGAATATTACCTATACCTATAAAGAATCGACATTTGAGGTTGTTGATGGTGTGATGGTTATTAAAGATAATAGCACCACAACCATTGATATCAAGCCAGAGAATATCAACGATATCAGAACCCTTACAAGTAGTGTTAGAAATAAAATTATAAGCTAAGATAACCTATGAAAAAGTTAGTCTTTTTTGTTCTGTCTATTTTCCTGTTAAGTGCGTCCGATGTAACGGGTCAGTGTAACTCAGAAAATTTGAGCAATCAGTGTATCCCACAACTTGCCGGGGGCTTTAATTTCTTAAAAAGTTATAAAGTAGATGGCGGAGGCGGAACGAAGGATAAAGTAGAGTACTCCTATGTATTTACAAAAGGAACTCAGTACATGATTAACATCTGTGCACCTTCAAAACCAACTGATGGGATTATTGTGAGTCTGTACGATTCAAACCGTAATAAAGTAGCATCCAGCAAATTCAACGGACAATACCTGGCAGCCATTGCATATCCTTGCAATGCAACCGGTATCTACTACATTCAGTACACGTTCGATGGTTCAACCTCGTATTGTGGCGGAAGTGCCCTAGGATTTAAGAGATAAGATATTCTAACTCTCGAGGTTAGCAAAAACCCTGATCACGAAAAATCGTGATCAGGGTTTTTTATTTACATTTATATATATATGCGTGAGCTGTCGGTTGACTTTACTTTCAAGGCACGTTATTTCAGGCTTGGGGAGATCAATCCTCAGACAAAAGCAGTCTGGTTTGTACTGCATGGCTACGGGCACCTCGCACAATATTTCATTGCAAAATTTAAGTCACTGGAATCCCATGGAGTTTGCGTGATTGCTCCCGAAGGTCTTTCCCGATTTTACCTGGAAGACGTAAACACCAGAAATCAAACTGGCAACAATCGTGTGGGTGCTACCTGGATGACTCGCGAGAATCGCTTGATGGACATTGAGAACTATCTTTCTTTTCTGGATACAGTTTATCAAGCTGAAATTGGTAATCGCTCATTGCCGGTAACGATCTTAGGTTTTTCACAAGGGGCAGCCACTGCCTCGCGATGGTCAGTTCAAAGTAATATCAAGTATGAACGACTCATCCTCTGGTCCGGCATCTTCCCCAACGACATGGATTTCGAAAAAAGTAAAGAAGTGTTGAAGGCAAAACAAGTCGTTCAGGTCTACGGAAGCAAAGATCCGTTTTTGAATGACGCGCGCATTGGAGAGATGAAAGACCTTGCGCAGAAATTAGGTGTTACCACTCCCCCAATTGTATTTGACGGTGGCCATGAAATTCACGAGCAGATGTTGATAAAATTTGCGTGACGGCCTTGCCTTTTTGCGTCATTTCGAACGAGGAACGTCCCGACAATTGTCGGGAGAGAGATCCCCTGACTATAACATGCGCACTTTGTGGTACGAGGATGTCTCCCTGCCCCCTGGAGGATCAACATGACGCTTATGACGAGTTTGTCAATTCCGCTTCACATGTGTAGCACTCGCTTGTGCCGTAGGGAACACAGTAATATCAGCCAAGACAACATGCGGGGGTCTGGTTATGGTGAACAAAATAATATCAGCAATATCATGAGCCTTTAACGGATCAAAACCCTTATACACGGATGCGGCTTTCTCGGTATCGCCCTTAAATCGAACAACTGAAAATTCCGTTTCAACCATACCAGGATTGATGGACGTCACTTTAATGTTGTGTGCATTTAAATCGATGCGCATACCACGGGTTAATGCATCCACAGCAAATTTGCTGGCACTGTACACATTGCCATTGGGATAAACTTCCTTCCCTGCAATGGAACCAATATTAATTACATGTCCATTTTTTCTATTTACCATCCCTGGAATAACCTCATGACAAACATATAAGAGTCCCTTTACATTGATGTCCAGCATCGCATCCCAGTCGTCTACGCTTCCGGTTTGAATAGGGTCAAGGCCGTGTGCATTGCCTGCGTTGTTAACTAAAACATCAATATTCCTCCACTCAGTTGGTAACGATTTAATGGCGGCAGCTACTTCTTCCTTTTTGCGAACATCAAAGGTTAGTGTTTGTATCTCGGTCTGTGATGATAGTTGTTTCTTCAATATCTCCAACCTGTCTTTCCTGCGACCGCAGATGATAAGTCTGAAATTACTTTTTGCGAGGAGGTTCGCAGTGGCTTCGCCAATTCCTGACGTTGCACCTGTAATTAAAACAATTCGCTTTTGCATTATGATTAAGAATTGACAGTTTACAAAGTAGCAATTGACAAAATTGTGGCCTATTTGTCAACTGTCGTTTGTCAACTGACTATTGGAAAAGTAGATAAACAGTTATGGTATTCGTGTTAATGGACTTTAATGGCTTTCCGTATTTGTTGTCCGGATTATCCAGTAAATCGGTCATGCCTCTGGAGAAACGAATTTCCGGTGAAAACTTGAAAAGTGGAAAGTATAAATCAAAACCGAGCCCGCCCTCCAGGTTAAGCGTTAAATTTTTTACTTCAAGTTGTGTAGTTGTATTCTCAATTTCTTTTTTTCCTGATGCTTCAATGCCCGGTTTAATTCCCCCGATCATATACATCCGAACATTTCCTCTACGCATCGACTTGTATTTTAACAACACAGGAAATTCCACCATCGTTGTTTCAACAAATCCCTCCACAAAAGTGCCATCGGTAAAATTGTATCTCAACTTATGTTCGTAGAACGCTACTTCAGGAGTCAATCGTAAATCCAGGAAATCATGAAGACGATAATTAACAATGAATCCCAAGGAGAATCCTGGACGCCACTCCGGAATAACAGAATGAACGGTGTCCATATCAGGCGTTACAAATAGATCTGAATATTGGATTTGGTAAATGGTTGTATGCAGCCCTATTAAAAATCCGTAGGTAAGTTTTCGCTCATCGTAATTGGGATTATTTCTTCTTGCCCAACGGTACGACTGCGCCTGAAGCGAACCTGCCATGCAAATAATTCCGAACAGAATTATTTTTGCGCGGTGTATATAGAGCTTATTCCAAATGTTAGCGGCTTGCATGCAGTATTTTTAAATCCTGTACTGACAAGGATGTTCGTAAAATTGTTTCCGTCCGGAAAGGCCTCTACCGACTCCGGTAAATATGTGTAGGCTGCTTTGTCGCGTGAAACCAATCGACCGATTTTAGGCAATATAGCCTTAAAATAAAAATTGTAAATCTGCCTGAATGGGAACCGCGTTGGTCTGGAGAATTCCAAAATAACCAGCGTTCCTCCGGGCTTCATTACCCTCCAAATTTCCGATAGTCCCTTCTCCAAATTTTCAAAGTTCCTCACACCAAATCCAACGGTAACTGCATCAAAATTATTGTCTGAAAAAGGAAGATTCTCAGAATCACCACTACGCATTTCAATTTTATTACTAAGTCCGCGAGCTGCCATTTTCTTCCGTCCAACTTCCAGCATGCCTTCTGAAATATCAACACCCACAATCTTTTCGGGGTTCAGATCCATGGCCTGCAGTGCGAAATCTCCTGTACCGGTGGCCACATCAAGAATGGTTTTTGGTGCTGCTGGTTTCAGCATTTGAATTGCTTCCTTCCGCCATCCTTTATCAATGCCCAGACTCAAAAGGTGATTCAGAAAATCGTACCGGTTGCTGATGTTGTCGAACATGCGGGCAACCTGTTCTTTCTTGGATATTTTCTCTTCTTTATAAGGAACAACTGTCATAGTAAAATCAAAACGGGGGCAAGTTGCTAATATCCTGATTAAATAAAAAAGTCCTGATTCCGAAGGATTTGGGATCAGGGCTTGTAAGCGATCTTCTCAAGCTAATTACCAGTTACCTTAAATTCAACCCTGCGGTTCAACTCACGGCCCTCATCCTCATCATCATTGCTGGCCAATGGTTTCGAAGCTCCATATCCAACCACTTTAATTCTGCGTGGGTCAATACCTTTCTTGGTCAGAAAATCTTTCACAGCCTCTGCTCTTTTCCGCGATAAGAATATGTTATAGTTTTTACGACCAACTACATCGGTGTGACCACCAATCTCCACTTTCATATTCAGGTTCTCTTGCATCATCCGTTCGAGCTTATTCAACTCATTATAAGTCTCATCCTTAAATGACCACTTATCAAAATCAAAATAAACGTTTCGTAAAATGGAAACCATACCTGGTGTAAGTTTTTGCATTTCCACAATACGGTTAACAACTTTCTCCTCTTCGGAAGCACCATCGAGTTTGACGGTCTGATTCACAAACATGTAGCCTCCTGCTTCAACTGAAAGCCGATAATCTTTTGAACCACTTGTGTTGATATTGAATTCATATGCACCCCTTCCAATAATTTTCGCCCCAACAATAACATTATCGCGCAGGCCTGAGAGTTTCACTTTAGCATCAAGCGGTTGCTTTCCTGCAGCGTCTACAACTTGCACGACATAACGCATCGCCAGGATAGGCTTTGCAGGCTCCTTCACTGGTTCTTTAACTGGCGGAACCACAACAACTGGTTCTTTTTCCGGTTCTTTTACAGGTTCAGGTTGCTTGGTAACTACGGATGGATCTTCTACGAGGGTAACCATGTATATATCGTCATACCCGATGGCATCTTCACGTACAGAAGCGTAGTATCCTCTCTTTCCATCTTTGGTCAGGAAGATAAAAATATCATTGTCAGGAGTGTTAACAGGATAACCCATGTTTTCAGGAGCACTCCATTCCGTTCCATCATACGCTGATTTGAAAATATCAAAACCACCCATACCATCTAAACCCTTGCTTGAGAAGTAAAGTGTTTTTCCATCATGATCAATGAAAGGACCGTCTTCATCTCCATTAGTATTAATCTTTGGACCAAGATTTTTCACACCTGTCCATTCGCCATTACTGTCGAGTGTTGCAGAATAAATATCCAGTCCGCCAAATCCTCCCGGACGGTTACTGGAGAAATAAAGCGTCTTTTCATCACGTGAAATTGTTACAGAGTTTTCTTCATAACTCGAATTGATCAATCCCGGAAGCGGAACAGGTTCAGACCAGGCATTGCCTTTCTTTTCACTCACGTAAACATCACCCCTGTTTTCATCTTTATAGATAAACAACGTATTTCCATCTGCTGACAAGGCTAATGTCGACTCGTGTGAAGCAGAGTTCACTTCTGCAAGGGCTGTTGCCTGAGCCCACGCACCATTTTCTTTGCGGCTAATGAAAATTTCTTCGTATGGTTTGTTGTCATCGGCCACATCTTGATTTGAGTTACCGTCTCTTCTGCGGGATGTAAAAATCAATTCAGTCTCATCTTCATTAATAACCGGTCCGTAATCATCATATTCAGAATTGACCTGCGAGCCTATATTCACAATCGAATAGCCATGAGGGTTACTAACGAGTTCCTTACCTTTTTCACATTCAGCAATTCTCCGGTCTGTATCGGCCAATGACGCTTTGGCACCCTGATAATTCGGGCGGGCGTTAAACTTTTCTGTATAGCGATTATAAAAATCAATCGCTTTGTCGAACTGTAAACCATATTGGTAACTTAACCCAATCCAGTACTCCAAATCAAATTTATAGTTGGGATCAAGTTCATAGACGCGCAGAAAATAAGGAACTGCCAAATCTTTACCGATCGTGCGAAGACGGTAATGGCCAGCCTCAAAATTGGCTTTTACGTTGTCGGGGTCTGCTGCAGCAGCTAACTCGTAAATACCCCGAATATCGTCAAGGGCCATAGATGCAGCCTTCATATCTTCGGCCGCAGCAATGTAATCCAGCGCTTGCTGCTTCTTATCTTCCTGTCCAAAACTGAAAGAAAAAGACCCCGCGACAGCTAAAAAAATCAGTACACAACGGATACTGTACATGTCAAAAATCGGTTAAACGAAAAATAAAGTTATGAATAAACGCATAACAAAGCTTGCCAATATAGAAAAAACTGGCAATTTGACCACATAATTTTGACACCATAAAGCAGGTAAATCTTACATTCTTAGGATTTGAGGGTGAAAGCTTTACTTTAACTTGGTCTAACTCATGGAGATACGTCAGGCAGAGTTCGTTTCAAGCATAACCGATATAGGGAAAGCACCCTTAAAAAAACTACCCGAATTTGCCTTTATAGGGCGGTCTAACGTGGGGAAATCGTCCCTGATTAACATGCTGACCAACCGGAAGGACATGGCCAAGACCTCCAATACGCCTGGTAAAACTCAAACAATTAACCATTTTATCATCAATCAATCGTGGTACCTGGTTGACCTTCCCGGGTATGGTTATGCCAGTGTGAGCAAGGACGTCCGGCAAGGTTTTGGGAAGATCATCGACAACTACGTGATGAAAAGTGAGAACCTTCATTTCTTGTTTGTGCTGATCGATATCCGGCTTGATCCTCAGGCCATCGATAAAAGCTTTATGGAATGGGCCGGGCATCACGAGATTCCCATGGGGATCATTTTTACTAAAGCAGACAAGCTCGGCACGGGAAAAATCAACTCGCACCTGGAGAAGTACCAGAACGAACTATTACATCGCTGGGAGGAACTCCCACCTATCTTTGTTACCTCCTCAACCAATAAAAAAGGACGGGAAGATGTTTTGGCATTTATAGAAAAGAGCCTGCCATCGGGTAAAAAATGATTAGTTTTGCCCCCGCTGAACCCCGTTCAATCGGGCAAGCCTAATAAATTTTACGAGTCATGACGTTAGATGATGTAGCAACTATTTCCGGAAAAGGAGGATTGTTCAAAGTATTTAAGCCTGCCAAGTCGGGTGTGATTCTGGAATCGTTGGATGATGCAAAAACTAAACTGGTTGCTACACCTAACCACAAGTTGTCTATCCTCAGCGAAATCTCGATTTACACCACAACCAAGGAAGGAACAATAGCCTTGGCAGATGTACTGAAGAAAATTCACACCTCGTTTGGGAACGATCTCGGTTTAGACGGAGATGCTGATGGTGCTGAGCTAAAATCTTTTCTGAAATCAGTACTTCCGGAATATGACGAAAACCGTGTGTACGTATCCGACATCAAAAAATTAGTGAAGTGGTACAGTGTTTTAATGCAGTACGCTCCTGAAATTATTACTGCTCAGGAAGAGAAGAAAGGTTAAAAACTCTGCGCTTTTTCCACCATATTTTTCGATCCTACATAAAAAGCTACCCGCTGGTGGAGAGAGGTTGGTTTTATATCAAGCACTCTGTTTTTTCCATCCGTAGCTAATCCACCAGCTTGCTCGGCAAGCATGGCCAGCGCATTGCACTCGTACATCAGTCGCAATTTTCCATTTGGATCTTTGGCTGTTGCCGGATAAATATAAATTCCTCCCTTCAACAGGTTTCGGTGAAAATCGGCAACCAATGAACCAATGTAACGGCCCGTATAACTTTTCTCCTTGCAATAAGAGATATAATCCTTCACCGGTTTTTCAAAGGAGTTGTATGAACCTTCATTAATAGAATAAATTTTTCCATCATCCGGGATTCTCATGTTGGGGTGCGAGAGAAAATACTCGCCCAACGTAGGCTCATAGGTAAAGCCATTTACTCCAAACCCTGCTGTATAGACCAGCATCGTTGACGATCCATACAAAATATATCCAGCAGCAACTTGTTCTGATCCTTTCTGCAGGATATCTATTTCCTGAATGGGCGTCCCAACCGGGCTTTTCCTCCGGTAGATCGAAAAAATTGTTCCGATTGACACGTTTACGTCAATATTCGAAGAACCATCCAGTGGATCAATAGCGATCACATATTTGCCATCATTATTCAAATCGGAATAGGTCTCTGCTTCTTCGGAAATCAGCGCGCATGCTTCCCCTCCTTTTGTCAGGGCTCGTGAAAATCGAATGTTAGCCAGCACATCCAGTTTTTGTTGCTGATCGCCAGCTGTATTGGTGGAGCCCATTGAACCCATAATATCGATCAAACCCGCCTTATTAACCTCGCGGTTCACTACTTTTGAAGCCAGGGCTATATCACGCAATAATTGAGACAGTTCACCGCTGGCATAGGCAAACTGTTCCTGGTTACTCTTGATAAAACGATCGAGGGCACTTCCGATAGGTTGTGCAATACGTGATTCTTCCATTCTTTGCGGCTTATTTTTTTAGATTTGATCTTTAGGGATCAATTGAGGCACAAAGTTAATCCGCAAACGATTGAATACAACCAAAATGAGGGTTTTTAAATTTGGAGGCGCGTCTCTGAAAAATGCAGCAGCCATTCGAAACATGGCGGGCATTGTAAAATCATTTACGAATGATCCACTGATGGTGGTGGTTTCAGCTATGGGCAAAACAACAGATGCACTTGAAAGTATTTTAAACACCGCTGTCAAGGGAAGTGATCCAATTTCAGAAATAGGCGCTTTAAAAAAATATCATGTTCAAATCTGCACGGAACTTTTCGCTTCACCTCAAGGCATTCAGGAAAAACTAGATTCCATTTTTGGAGAATTATTGAAAACACTGAAGCAACCAGGCGATTATGACCAGATTTACGACCAGGTAGTTTCCCAGGGTGAAGTGATCTCGTCAGTCATTGTAGAACATTATTTAAAATCTACGGGCATACAAAGCATCTGGATTGATGCCCGAAAATTTATTTCTACTGACCGAACGTTTCGGGAAGGGAAAGTGCAATGGAAGGTAACAACAGACAGAATACAAACGCTGCAACCCGTTCTCCAAAAAAATGTTGTACTCACACAGGGGTTTATCGGGTCAACAGATGATGGTTTTACTACCACATTGGGACGTGAAGGTTCTGATTTTACTGCAGCCATTTTTGCTTCATGCCTGCAAGCGGAATCCGTAACCATTTGGAAAGATGTGCCTGGTGTAATGAGTGCAGATCCAAAACGATTGCCCAACGCAGTAGTGTTTAGTGAACTCCCCTTTAAGGAGGCTGCCGAGATGACGTATTACGGAGCATCTGTCATTCACCCAAAAACGATTCAGCCGCTGGCGTTGAAACAGATTCCATTACTGGTAAAAAGTTTTGATGACGTGAATTTACCCGGAACAAAAATTCATGAGTGCCATGTTGAGAACCTTCCGCCACTAATTGTATTTAAAGAAGACCAGTGTTTGATTTCCTGCAAGGTTACCGATTACACATTTGTGAATGAGCAACAATTAAGCGTAATCTTCGATGCGCTGTCGGATCTTGATATCAAACTCAATCTCATGCAAAACTCTGCCATTTCGTTTTCGTTTTGTATCGACTTCCGTGAAAATAAAGTGATGGCACTGATTGATAAACTTCAACATCGTTTTGAAGTATACTACAACACAGGATTGACGTTAATCACAGTTAAAAACTACAATGAAGAAGCATTCACAACATACCGAAAAAAACCGGGTGTAATGATCGAGCAATCATCGCGATCAACCTTGCAGGTATTGCTTAAACTTTAAGGTGTTCTTTCTCCAGGTGTCGTATAAACAGATCTACTGAGCGGTCCAGAATTTCAAATACATTCTGAAAATCACGCTCGGTACCATAATATGGATCGGGCACAGAATCATCGTCTCGGTCAGGGTCAAAGCTCCTCATCAGAGAAATTTTGTTAGCGTACCCTACAGTTCCATTCAGTCGGAGAATATTTTGAAAGTTGCTTTTATCCATGGCCAGAATAAAATCATAGTCCACTACATGCCGCAAGGAAAGCTGCTGTCCTACATGATCGATTTCAATTCCATTCTTTCGTGCATTCGCAATGGTGCGATGATCAGGATTATCGCCAACATGATAATTGGCCGTTCCGCATGAATCTGCAGCCACAAGATGACTCAATCCTCTCTTCGAAATTTTTGCTTTAAAAATAGCTTCTGCTAATGGTGACCGGCAAATATTGCCTAAACACACAAAAAGCACCTTTGTTTTAGTCATGACCTACTAACCTACTTTAAACGGCATTAAACAACCATTTTTGGCGGTCAAATAAAAATTAAAAAGGTTACTGGTATGGGTTTTTATGTATGTAAATACAGGCATAGCACAAATACGCCTATTGGTTTGAAAGGCCCTTCTTCACTTGCTCGAAGGGGGCCTTTCTTTTTTGATCTGGATTAAAGGATTTTAGGATTAACAGGATTGAATTCGCAAGATTATTAGATTTGCAGAAATCAAAATAACATGGAATTCATAAAAGTCACTGAGCAATACCATCCTGGTATAGCACTGATTCAACTTAATCGTCCGAAAGAATTAAATGCACTCAATCCACAGTTGATGCAGGAGGTGCGTGACACGCTACAGCAGTTCGATAAAAATGACAATGTAAAAGTGATCATTATCACAGGTAATGATCAGGCTTTTGCGGCCGGTGCAGACATCAAGCAAATGGCAGATAAGTCTGCTATTGATATGCAAGTGATGGATCAGTTTAGTACCTGGGATCAAATCCGAAAAACAAAAAAGCCAATCATTGCTGCGGTATCGGGTTTCGCATTGGGAGGTGGTTGTGAATTTGTAATGACCTGCGACATGGTGATTGCTTCAGAGACTGCCAAATTCGGACAACCCGAAATTAAAATTGGTACCATGCCAGGTGCAGGTGGTACGCAACGATTAACGAAAGCAATCGGTAAAGCGAAAGCGATGGAATTAATTCTGACGGGAAGATTCCTTTCTGCACAAGAGGCACACTTTTATGGTTTAGTAAATAAAGTTGTCCCCGTTGAAATGTACATGCACGAAGCTGTTGAGCTGGCCAAAGAGATTGCACAGATGTCAACTATTGCTGTACAGCTCGCCAAGGAGGCCGTGAATCGTTCATTTGAAACTCAGCTGGATGAAGGCCTTATGTTTGAACGAAAAAATTTCTACCTCACATTTGCTTCTGAAGATCAGAAAGAAGGAATGAAGGCTTTCATTGAAAAAAGAAAGCCGGTTTATAAGGGGAAATAATTAAAAAGAAAAATGGGGCCTGTGAGCCCCGTTTCTTTTGAATGGTTTTCAATGTTACTGTTTGAATGTGTAATAGATCCCCACAT
>DASTYM010000507.1:0-7473 GCA_035764995.1 Cyclobacteriaceae bacterium
CAAGATAAACTTCGTGGTCGTGTTTCGTTAAAAGATCTTGTGCTTTCACTTTCCGATTCCCGGAAAATTGTTTCTGATATCATCGAAGAAGAAGAGGAGATTGTCTCAGTTGAAACCTACATGGACGAAATTGAGGTGGCAGGCATCATGCGGAAGTATGACCTGGAATCTGTTCCGGTTGTGAATGTTCAGGGCCAACTCGTAGGACGAATCACCATCGATGACGTGGTGGATGTGATTACCGAACAAGCTGAAGAAGATCGTCAGTTAATGTCGGGTATCTCGGAAGCCGTTGAAGAAGATGACAGCGTGTGGAGAAATACCCGTGCGCGTTTGCCCTGGCTGTTGATCGGAATTTTGGGTGGTTTGATGAACGCCAAGTTCATGGGTTTGTTTGAAGCCGAGCTCTCGAGAATAACAGCCATTGCTTTCTTTACACCACTTATCCAGGCAACCGGAGGAAATGTTGGGATTCAATCATCATCATTAATTGTGCAAAGTCTTTCCAATCCAGGCTTTGTGGAGGAAGGTTTGTGGACTCGTCTCTCAAAAGTATTTTCGGTTGCGTTGTTGAATGGTGTTTTTCTTGCCCTTATCGTTTTTGGAGCAAACGTTTTATTGTTTAATGAGAAAACGCTCTCGTTCGTTGTATCCGTTGCACTTTTCAGTGTAGTGTTGTTTGCATCGTTTGTCGGCACAGTCACTCCTTTGGTCCTCAATCGCCTGAATTTTAATCCTGCGTTAGCTTCGGGTCCTTTCATTACTACGATCAACGACCTGTTGGGATTAACGGTATATTTCTTTACCGTTCACCTCTTGCTGTAATGTGATGAAAAAAAAGTGCCTCATTATTGATCGCATGCATGAAAGTTTATTTCCTATGCTTGAGGAAACAGGATGGGAATTTGATTACAGGCCGGAATTATCCAGATCAGAAATAAAAAAGGTTCATCATGCATACACCGGAATGATTGTCCGAAGTAAAACTCAAATTAATCAGGATCTTTTAGGAGATTCTCCTGCTTTAAAATTTGTAGGCAGGGCAGGAGCGGGGCTCGATAATCTTGATCTTGACTATTTATCACAGAAGAAAATTCACGTCTTGCATGCGGGAGAAGGAAACCGTGATGCAGTAGGTGAACATACGGTAGGGATCCTTCTTTCGCTCTTGCGGAACATTGCCAAAGCTGACCAAGAAGTGCGCTCGTTCTCCTGGAATCGTGAAGCGAATCGCGGCACAGAGATTATGGATAAAACAATCGGTATCATTGGATACGGTAACATGGGGAAAGCTTTTGCTAAAAGATTATCGGGATTTGGATGTAAGGTTTTAGCGTACGATAAGTATAAAACCGGGTATGCTGATTCAATTACCGAAGCGGCAACGATGGACCGAATATATCAGGAGTGTGATATTCTGAGCCTGCATATTCCATTGACTGCAGAGACCCGAAAAATGGTGAATGGTGATTACCTGAGCAGGTTTTCAAAGAATATAGTATTAATCAATACGTCCAGAGGTGAAATTGTTTTGCAAGCCGATCTTCCAGCGTTACTTGAATCCGGTAAAGTACTGGGAGCTGCACTGGATGTGCTTGAAAATGAAAAATTGAATGAGTTAACATCTGCAGATCGTGAGAATCTGGAGAAGTTATTTCAGCAACACAATGTAATATTTACCCCACACATTGCCGGCTGGACATTTGAATCTCATGTTAAAATTAATGTAGCTTTGATAAACAAAATAAAATCGCTGAATCTCTAAAAGATTAAAGGTTTTATTTTAGTAATTTAAAGTAGTTACCGTTACGAATGACTTTCCTGAAAAACCGCCTGACTAAAATTAAGGACACTTTCAATGATATTATTGAGAAGCCCTTACTCACGTCTACGCTGGTCCTGGTTTTGGTAACCATCGTTGTAATCGGACTTAGTCTCAAATACTACATTCATGATTTCGATGCCTTTATCCCACAGATCTTAGCCGAAGCCCATGGTATGATTTTCGATATCGCGGTGATCGGTATTCTTATTTTTTGGCTCAACCAAAATGGAGAAGTAAGGCAACGGATTCGCACGTACCGTGATGAAATCGATGACTTCCGTTTGTGGGAATCTGAAGAAGCGGCCTTTCGTACAGTGGGTAATATTAAGCGATTGAACCGTCATAGAATTTATGAGATTAACCTTGTGAATTGTTTTCTGGCGCGCACCAATCTTAACTATTGTAATTTGAAAGGTTCAAATTTAAATTCAGCTAATATTTCACAATCATCACTGATAGAAGCAAACCTCGAGAATACCCGACTGAATCAAACCAATCTTGAAAATTCCAATCTGAACCAGGTGAACCTGAAGAATGGATATGCCAGCGGAGCTAATTTTAAAGATGCCTTTTTAATCAAGGCTCAGTTTGATGGCGCTTTTTTAATTAAGGCGAATTTCAATAATGCGTATTTGATGGAGGCCAATCTCAGCAACTGTTACCTGATGGGTGCTGATTTCGAAAATGCAAGTTTGTATAAAGCAGACTTGAGAGGTGCGAAAGGGCTAACGGTCGAGCAATTATCAAAAGCAAAGACATTATATCTCGCGAAATTTGATGATGAAGTATTGGAGCAAATCAAAACGAGTATTCCCGAATTAGTGGGAGCCTGATTTCTATTAATTTGTCGGAATAGTTTAAACCATTAACTTTGTACTTATAAACAACGGTCTCAATTGCTGAGGCCGTTGTTTTGTTTTTTAAGGTTGACAAAACAATTTGTGCTATGAGCAAGAAAATATCATACTATACACAAACAGGTCTTGACAAATTGAAGGCTGAATTGAGTACGCTGAAGTCAAAAGGACGTGCCGATATCGCTAAACAAATTGCAGAGGCCCGCGATAAAGGTGATTTGAGCGAAAATGCTGAGTATGATGCTGCTAAAGATGCACAAGGTCATCTCGAAGCAAAGATTGCTCAACTCGAAGATCTCGTTGCCAATGCTCGTTTGCTGGATGAAACCAATATCGATACTTCAAAAGTTTCGATCCTGTCAAAAGTTACGATCAAAAATAAAAAGAATGGCGCTTCTGTAACGTACATGCTCGTATCAGAAGAAGAGGCTGATTTAAAGGCTGGTAAAATCTCCACAATGTCACCCATTGGCAAAGGGTTGCTGGGCAAATCGAAAGGAGAAGTAGCTATCATTAAAACACCTGCTGGTGAAATGGAATTTGAAATTGTAAGTATCGGAGTTTAAAAATCGTAACGATATGGCTTCCATTTTTACACGAATTATTAACCGCGAAATTCCGGGTCACGTTGTGGCGGAGGATGAGCGTTACATTGCATTTCTGGACATCACTCCGCTGGTGGCGGGACATACGCTGGTAGTTCCTAAAAAGGAAGTTGATTTTATTTTTGATCTGGACGATCATACGCTTTCAGGACTTACGGTATTTGCGAAGAAAGTAGCGCATGCTATTAAGAAAGCAGTTCCCTGCAAAAGGATTGGGGTCGCTGTTATCGGATTAGAAGTGCCTCACACCCATATCCATTTAGTTCCGATGAACACGATGGGCGATATCAATTTTACGAAAGCAAAATTGAATCCCTCGAAAGAAGAATTGGCAGCAGTTGCTGAAAAAATCAGGAAGGCATTCTGATTAATCGATAAAATCGATATCCACGTTCAGTGGATAGCGCATCAGGTAGTTTAATGCTTCTTTCACGGTGAGATCTTCAAACAGCACCTGGTAGATTGTGTTCGTGATGGGAGCACGAACGTTGTAATAATCAGCACATTTTTTAACGATGCGAACGGTGTTAATACCTTCCGCTACTTCATCCATACTTTCCAGAATGTCTTTTAAGGTTTTGCCCTGCGCAAGCTTATAGCCAACCTGGAAATTCCGGCTAAATGTACTGTTGCTGGTGGCCACTAAGTCGCCAATCCCAGCCACACCTAAAAATGCTTTTGTTTTTCCACCTAACGCACGGCCCAGGTGAATGATCTCTACGACACCACGACTGATCAGTAACCCTCTTGCATTTTCACCAAATCCCATTCCGCTCAACGCACCAGATGCAATCGCAATAATATTTTTTAGGACTCCGGCTAACTCAACACCAATTAACTCATTATTGCCATATACCTGAAAGTGATCATTGCGTAATAATCGTTTACCAATGCTTAACACCTCGTTAAACGGACTTGCAATTACGGTAGCAGCGGGATGCTTAGAGGCAAGTTCTTTAGAAAGGTTAGGGCCTGCTAAACAACCGACTCTTACCACTACACTTTCTTCACGAATCACTTCGCTCATGGTTTTAACCTGGCTGCGACTAAGTTTTTTAACACTCTCGATTGTTTCATCTTTCGGCAGCGTAATGTCTAAACCTTTTGTTCCGTGAATCAAAATGTGGTAAGGATGAAGATATGGCGATAACTTCTTCATCATGGAACGAAAATGAGCCGAGGGTACAATCGGAAAAATGATCTCGCACTGTTCTGCTAAATACTGTAAGTCACTCGTAGGCGTAATGTACTTACTCATTTTATGCCCGCGGTTTTCTCCCTTCTCCAGGATTCGTTTGATTACCTTTTCATCGCGTGCATACAATAAAACGTTTCTGTGATTGGCCAGAAGATTGGCTACAGTGCTGCCGAAGTTACCTGCGCCAATTACTCCTACGGGACGGTCGTCAGATAAATTTCTCGAGGTCATAGCCAACCAGGCGGTTATGATAATAGTAGAGGGTGTTCAGGTCTTGTGTGACGATGTTGCCTTTCTTGTTCATCAGCAGCGGACGCTTGATATGAAACGTACCCACATTTTCTAATCCATGACGAATGACTAAATCCGTTTTTCCCTTCAGGTGCGTAGCATGATTTGCTTTACCGGCTTTTTTAAGCAGATAAATTTGCTTACGAACCCTCTTAAATGTTTTTCTGAATTCAGCGTAATCCAATTCAAGATCTTCTTCCGGCAATCGAAGTAGTCCGAACAAATCAAGTTTTGGATGTTTTTTCTGCCACATTTGGAATGCAACAAAGGCAACGAGGTGACTGGCAAAAACGCGATGAATCCGGTGATACTCCGACACAATACGCTGGCTCAGCATGCGCGTGTACTCATCCTCACGTTGTTTATCAATCGTGATTTGACCGTTCGACAGGAAGTAATCCCGTGCATCGATCACACGACCCTGTGCATCAAGACTGTTCCCGTCATCATCAACGTAATTACCCATGATGTCGAGCGCGCGGCCGATTGAAACAGAAATGTTTGAACCTTTCGTGAAGAACTTGAATAAGAACTGAAGCAACTGCCAGCTTCCGTATTTATCTTCTTCTGGCAAATAGCGGTCCTGGCCTTTGATCGATAAGTAATCATCAATCAACTCAGGCGCTTCCAATACGAAATGATAATTCAATGTAACGGGTACGACAAAAATTTTGCGAGGTTCTTCGCCTTCAGGTGTGTTCAAATAAATATTACGTTGCGCTTCAGTGGCTGTTGAAAGCAATCCCAGTTTGAGCATCTTTTCGATGTTACCTGAACGGGACCGTGTACCGCCCGGGAAAAATAGACTATGTGCGCCCTTTTGTATCGCCAATCCCGAATACATTTTTAGTGACTCGAGATAAGGCAAATTCTTCTTTCGCCTGTCGACTTTGTAAGCGCCCAGGCTATTCATGAAGTACGCAATGATTTTGATGTTGAAGAGATTCAAACCGGCACCATAAATAAAGGCCGGTAATCCAAGCGAGTGAATAACCCACCCGATCAAAATGGAATCAAGGTTACTCAGGTGCGTGGGTACCATCACAATGGTGCCGGTCTTGGTCAGCCTCCTAAGCTGCTTTACCTTTCCAACGATTTGAATTTTATCGCGAAGAGTATACTGATTTCTGAAAATTCCTCCGAATTTTTTTACACGGGCTGCGTTAAGTAAGCGGGCAAACCAGAATTTAATGATGTTACGCGCAAATTTGTAAGAGCTGGGATTGAATTTTCCAGAGATCTCGTTAGAATAGCGTTGAACAATTCGTTTTAGGATTTCATCCTCCTTATTGTTGCCTTCATCCTGTAACGGTTTTGATGTGATTTCACCAAGGTCGCTTTTTACTTTTGCCCAAAATTTTTGTTCATCCGGAGGGTCAACGCGCCAACGGTTACGTTTCATACGCTGTTGCTCGCGGTAGACAGTCGCCTCCAGTTCGTCAATCAGTTGTTTGCGGGTAGGTCTGAGTTCCTTAATCCGTGTAAACGACTTATTTGCAACCTCTTCAATAAATTCTTTTCTGTTTTTGCTGAGCTGATAAACCGGCCAATCGGGTATACCATCTAAAACTGGCTTATAACGCTTGTTTTTATTCTTCTTTTCAATGACTTCCACGGCTCCAAAATAATACAATTCCGGCATCTGCGGAGGATGGGGTATCTTTTTATAGCTTTTGCAGGGATTCAGACATTGTTCGCTCCATATCGTCAAAGCGAATCAACGCCTTCTGTATAAATAATTCATCTACCAGAGCCTGAAGATCTTTATCGGAAGCGAGTTCGAATTGGTCTACTTTAAAGGTTTGCTCCAGACCATTTTTTTCAAGTTTAATCAGGTAGCGATTATTCCAGTGATAGAGAGTGACCTTGCATTGAGAGTGAGGTATTTCGCCTATTATTCGCATATGCAATATTATGATTAAAAATTTGAGTTTGTATTGCAAAATGATAACAGACTAAAAAGTAAATCCTGACGTTATCAGTAGTTGGTTTTTTTAGGAGGGTTTGGGAATATCCATTAATAACAACTACTGAAATGATATCCAGGGAAGTCCCCGTTAACATATTTGGTAAACTCCTCATAGTAGTAAGCCTTTTGACACTATTGTCGCTTCACGTGGAAGCAACTCATTTGAGGGCCGGTCAGATTACGGTCGAACGAGTTGCCTGTCCGGGCCTTACTGTTAAAATCACGGTAACGGTCTATACCGACACAGGCTGCGGAGGAACCTGTATTTTATTTGGCGGACATGAGGATATACTTCGATTTGGTGACGGGTTTAGTGTACTGGTTCCAATGACACCCAATACACCAGTGCAGGGGGCAACGAATGTGGGAACAGCCTCTTTTTCTATTACGCATACATTTCCCGGCCCTGGTCGATACACCATCAGCTATCGTGAACCGATGCGCAATAACGAAGTAGTCAATATCACTTCACCTGGGAACAATACATTTTATCTGGAAACTGAAATTGATTTATCTGTAGGATGTTCAAATAGTCCGGTATTATTGGTTCCGCCTATCGATGAAGCTTGTAGTGGTGTTACTTTTCTTCACAACCCTGGTGCTTCTGATCGGGATGGTGACAGTCTTTCGTATGAGCTTGTGGTTCCATTACGTGATAAAAATACTCCAACATTGAATTATCGGGATCCAAATGTTCCGGAATTTTATGCAGGCTTGAATTATGACCT
>DASTYM010000508.1:0-2224 GCA_035764995.1 Cyclobacteriaceae bacterium
GTCTGAGGCCTACCAACTTTAACATTTTAAAACTCAATTCCCGGTCACTATACATCAGTTGCTTCAGGTCTTCGATGCCCAGTGGACAAATAGAAGTGTTATCATCCATGACTTGGGCAAAGTCTTTCCGTGTTTCTTCACCAGCCAATGCAAGCTCTCCAAAAATTTCTCCTGTTGTAAGAATCGAGCTAATGACCTCCTTGCCAGTGTCTAAATAGTGCCCGATTTTTACTCTGCCGTGGGCAATCATGTAAATAAAATTAGCTTTATCCTGAGGAAAGTAAATGAATTCATCGCGCTTAAAAGACAGAAACTCATGTTTGTCCCCCATTGTTTTTACCTTGTGCGGACAAAGAATATTGAAGAGATTCACGCTTTCGAAATACCAGAGGGCAGCGGTGTTTTCCATAGGAATTGAAGACAATGAAGTTAGCAAAATATTAGGCAGAAAAGTTCATGCATGAATTGAGGCTAAGTGAAATCTGGATTTACCCAATCAAATCATTGGGAGGAATACGGTTGAATCAATCAAAAGTTCTGGAAAAAGGCCTCGAGTTTGACAGGCGTTGGATGCTGGTGGATGAGAATGGCGTTTTCATGACGCAACGGAATAATCCAGGGATGGCTCTTTTGAAATTGAGAATGGATCCAGATAGCAATCGGGATGGAGAGTTGAAAATTGTCCACAGTGGACAGACCACGGTCCACAGTATTTCGTTACACCCGACTAAATTTGAGAACGAGGAACGCGTACAGATTTGGGATGATTTTGTGATGGCCGGTGAGGTGAGTAAAGAGAGCAGTGCGTGGTTTTCGCATGTGTTGGGACAGAAATGTAAGCTGGTTTACTTCCCCGAAGAAAATCCTCGTGCAGTTGATTCTCGATATAAGGTAAATGATGAGCATGTCAGTTTAGCAGATGGGTACCCTTTTATAATCATCGGACAAGAGGCGCTTAACTTGTTGAATTCAAAATTGGATCAATCATTACCGATGAATCGCTTTCGCCCAACTTTTGTATTTACAGGTGGTGAGCCACATGAGGAGGATTCATGGAGAAATTTTACGATTGGGGTAAATCGCTTTGTTGGCGTTAAGCCTTGTGCTCGCTGTGCAGTGCCAACAATTAATCAGGATACAGCCGAAAAAGGAATTGAGCCATCCCGAACCTTGGCTACATACAGAAAAAAAGAAAACAAGATTTTATTCGGGCAAAATGTAGTGGCGATCGATCATAAGGAAATTAAAGTAGGAGAGTTAATAACCATTCAATCGAGATCATGATGAGTAAATTTTCAATCCCGATAGCTATCGGTAACAATTTACAATTAACAATTATTGTATGTTGTATTTGGCTCGCGGGCTGCACGGTCACTGAAAAGCCATTACCAATTTTCGGGGAGCGTGAGGTTCTAAATGGTGACACCATTTATCATACGATCAAAGACTTTCAATTCGTGAATCAGGATAGTGTAACTGTAACGAAGGAAACAGTTAACGGAAAAATTTACGTTGCCGATTTCTTTTTCACGACTTGCCGTACGATTTGCCCCATCATGAAATCGCAAATGGTTCGCGTGAACGAAGCGATTAAAGACATGCCGGATGTTCTCATTATGTCACATTCAATCGATCCGGAATATGATACTGTTGGTTTGTTACATGATTATGCAGAAAGACTGGGAGCAAAAAGTGATAAATGGTATTTCGTTACCGGGCAACCAAGAGATTATGTTTTCGATCTTGCACAAACAAGTTATTTCTCTACGGCAATGGAGGATAAAACGGAACCCGATGGATTTGTTCACAGCGGTGCATTTTTGCTGGTTGATAAAGAAGGGAGGCTGAGAGGTAAATACGATGGCACCAAGGAGGATGATGTGAATCGGTTGATTGAGGATATTAAACGGTTGCAGCGAACATATGAGAAGTAAGAGGGGCGGTGGATGCAGGATACCGGATGCTGGCCTACTGTTGTCCGTATTAATTTTCTTCGCGTGTTCTGGTAAACATTCTGATTCGGTCAAGTTTCAACAATACTATGTTCAGGGTGAGCAGCTATACATCAAACATTGTAGCAATTGTCATCAGGCTAATGGAACGGGGTTAGGGTTAGTCTTCCCTCCTCTCAATCAATCTGATTTCATGGACAAAAACTTTGAGCAAGTTCTCTGCCTGATGAAACATGGAATAAAGGGTGAGCTTATCGTTAATGGGAAAAAGT
>DASTYM010000509.1:0-2950 GCA_035764995.1 Cyclobacteriaceae bacterium
CGTGATGATGCTGACAAAGAAATATATGAGCTGGCGAAAGAAAATCTTCGTGGTCTTGTACGCCAGGCAGGTAAACAAGGTAATGTCATTGTAGTTCCTCTACTGCTTTCAAAAGGTGGTGTTGAGCAAGGCATTGTAAAGCGTCTGGAAGGATTGAACTATAAATGGAGCGGTAAAACTTTATTGCCCGATCCTAAGATCACGCAATTCATAGAGTCTTCTGTTAACGAAGCGCTTAAGGAGTAAACAATCAGAGAAAATTCTATTTCCGTTGGAGCCTATATTGATGAGCATTGTTTGCTCAACAAGCTAAATCCTATTGTATCACACAGGCTCCACCTGCGCAGGCAGCTTCTGCCTGCAAATCCGTTGCATCATCAGGTTCAAAAACATGTGAAAGATCGATGGAATGTAACGATTGTTCAAGCGCTTCAAACTGCTCAAGGGTGATATCCTCAAAGGGAGCTTGTTTGTAGTTGCCGTTATCATAAGGCAGCACACTCAGTCCATTGTAGCTGGCTTTATTTTTCCACATCCATTCACCAACCCGATCCCATTCATTATCTTTAATAGATACCGTTGCTGAAACATTGTTGGCATTGTAACCCAGGCGATAACCATTGCGCACCCAGTCCACATTAAATTGCTTGACACGCTCCAGCATGGTCATCACATCTTCTGTTCTTAGGATACTTTCCTCTGGTGCTTTTTGCGGAATGCATACAATGGCCTGCTTACTATTAAGCATATCATCTTCAATCAATTCCGGATGATTGTCTTTGAGGTATTCGTAAAGAGCTTCATTCTTGCCAATGCGCATTCTGCGTAGGTAATAATCGTTGTGCCAGGCATGAATACCTGATGATGTGCCCAGTACAAGAGAGCTTGTGCCTGATGGTTTAATCGTGGTGCATCGTGCCGCGAATGAAATTCCAATCTTACTTGAAACTTCATTATTCACATGCCTTACTTCGTCAGCTGCTTCTTTCAAATCAAGCTTAGCTACCCGGCCACTGGCAATACCCGTCATGCCAACGCCAATGAGGGCGTCTTGCTCCGTGGTTTTTTTCCACACATCACGTAAGTAATGGAAGTCGGTGAAACCAGCCTGTAAAGTTCCCAGAAAGCCAGCAGCCCTTGCGCGGGCGTTTAATTCCTCTTGTGTTTCAACATCCGAAACGTTTACCTCGCAGAGGTTACAAAATTGAAATGGTCTGAGGGCAATTTCACAGCATGGATTGGTGCCCCAGTCGGGGTGATTGCTGAAATAAAAACCGGGTTCGCCTGCACCTGACAATTCAATTTTTTTCCAGAGATCCAGAAATTCCTGTTGAGTTGTATGCTCGCGAGAAAGTACTGCGGAATTGTTTGCACGACCACGCTGCTCATTCAATTCCCACCAGTTTCCGAATTTACAAGTAAGCATTTCTTCGTCTTCGGGCGAGAATAACGAAATCATGGCTGACCTGCGAATTCCCCCAGCCAATACTGCATTGGCAATGTGACACATTAGGTCATGGCATTCCAGTGGAGTAAGTTGTTCACCATTCCGTTTTCTGTCCAGAATGGCCATAACATGCGCATGGCATACCTTTAATGGTTCGGGGCCTGGTGCTTTACCGCCAGCGGTTACCAACCTGGCACCCTTGGGCCGGATGTCAGAGTAATCAAAATCGGGTACGGCTTCACTCAGGCCGAAGTAGGCCTTCATTATCATTTTAATAGAATCAGCCCAGCCCTCCAGGCTGTCGCCAATAAGAAATCTTCTCCTTTTTTCAGCTTTTTGAATTGTGGGGAGTTTCTCTACGTGGTGAAGTTGAACAGA
The DNA here is from genome assembly GCA_035764995.1 of Cyclobacteriaceae bacterium. Lineage (GTDB taxonomy): Bacteria > Bacteroidota > Bacteroidia > Cytophagales > Cyclobacteriaceae > UBA2336. The sequence continues at coordinate 1,826 of DASTYM010000509.1, forward strand.
AAAGCCAACGCCTGTTCCTCCCAACAATAAGAACATAGCTTCCGAAAAAGCACGAATATCATCTACAGGCATATACGCACAATTGTAAATGCGGCTGTTATTTTTAATGATTGGATGACCAGCAAATTGCATGGCACGCATGGATGGAAGTATTTTTTTTTGAAGCACCCATTGCATGTTTTCATTAATTTCACCTTTTAGGTGGGGATATTTCTCAATCATCATGGCTTCATAACGGCTGCAGATTTCCGGCCATAATTCCCTACGCTGCAGTTCGGGAATGTAGCGTGCGTACTTCATGTAAATGACGATTTCGCTGAGGATTTCCTGATTAAGTTCCATGGGTTGAAGCGGTTAAGTTTAAAAAAGATTTATTTAAGTTATTGGTCAGTCGTCTGTGAATATCTTCTCCATAATCAATGCTTTCGGGAACAGTGCCTCGTTCTCCATGTCCGTGAGTTTCACCAGGCTTCTCTCAAAGTCATCCAGTTTCAAGCAAGCTTTCCGGTAATGCTCGCTCGAATTTGCGGGTATCTTATAATATTGTCTTAATTCTTTGATCTCCTTGAGAATGGCTTTTACAGATTCGTGCTCTGATTCCAGGCGCTCAATAGGGTACATCAACCGGAATGGAAGTGGGTCATTCGTGGGTTGAAGTTGTCTGGCCCACAGCTTTATAAATTCCGGGAATAAGATCGTCTCTTCTTTATAAAAGTGGATTTCCAGACCTTCGATCAGGGCCTCAAACTTTGCTTTGACCTTGAGGAGTTCATATAGATATGTGGTCTCATGTTCAATGGCCTTCAACAGTGCTTCGCGAATAAGCTGTATTTTGATTTTGATATGGCGATGTTGATGAAGTATGTTTTCGAGCAGACAGTCAAAAGCGGGCAACTGTTTTGAAGATATGCTAAGACTTATCAACTCAAGTTTTACTTCTAACGGATCCACCGAATACTTCTGGCAAGCCTCTTCGAACTCCAGCGTAAGGCACATTGAATGGTCCAGTCCATATTTTCTAAAAATGTTACTACTCAGTGGTTCTGCTTTAAGGATATTGACGATGGTCATTTTTCTAGTTCTTAACTGGAAGGTCAAATTCTCTTTCCAGAAGGATGGCTTCCG
>DASTYM010000510.1:0-2760 GCA_035764995.1 Cyclobacteriaceae bacterium
TCCCACTGGTACGAACATTATTTTGCAAGACAGTAATCCTGAGCCTGGTATAAATCAATATCGGGTCCGACTTGAAAACAATAGTATGGAATCGGTTTATATAAGCAATTACGAAAAGATTTTTTATGTACGTAATCAGGATTTATTTATTTATCCAAACCCCATCGCTACTGGTGAAATGCTAAACGTAGTAGTGAACGATCTGGGTACGGTTACACTTCGGGTCTTTGATATGATGGGAAGAATGATGCAGGAAGTAACCGATCCGGGAACGATTAAAACGATTGATACTACAGCGTTAATAAAAGGTGCTTATATAGTTGAAGTGCTTAAAACGGATGGCAGTAGGTTAACGACAAGATTGATGATATTCTAATCAAAAAAATAAAACCCCAACCGATTGGCGGGGTTTTATTGAGTGGGTCTTTTTTAAAAATGCTTAGTACAAATAACCCAAAGCAGTTTTGTCATTATTATTGAACGGACGGTTTTGACCAGATCCAATACACGCTAGCATCCATGAACCTGCATCAGGACCTGATGGTGTACCTGGAATAAGAATAGCGCCTACGCTGCTTGCTCCTTCATTAGTTGGTGAACCACCACAGCTATAGCTTCTGTCCATAAAATCAGTGTGACGGAAGCCAATGCAATGTCCTAGTTCGTGTGCGATAATAGTTGCAACGGTGCTTTGAGGTTGGTTACCGATTGCACGTGAATTTACTTTTACCTGGCCATAAGGGTCACCGCTGGATGTAGGGAAACCTGCAGATGCAAGGAACTGTCCGTTACCTTTAACAAGAGCGATGTCAGCACCTGACGAAACACGTTGGAACGTGAGTGTTAGGTTCTGTGCATTATAACGAGCTAATGCTTCATCCAGAGCTGCTACATAAGATGATGGCAGCTGGCTTGAAACACTAACTGTAATAACACGAGGGCCATTAACAAGGTTAGTGGTGTGATACTGTTCAACCTCAGCAATTCTTAACAGGCTACCGTTTGCATTGCTGCTAAGAAATTCCTGGGTTAATAAAATATCACCCTCAACAATGTACCCACCATCGGTGCGAACAACATTGCTCGTACCGAATCCGTGCGATGCTATGGCATCCAGGTCACTTTGAGGAATTTCATTTTTTGAAACGTTTTCCATTTCGCAGGAGAACATAACCATCACTCCAGTGATGGCCATTACGGATAGAAATTTTTTCAACATAGTTTTTTGAAAGGTTTTAGGTTTATACTGGCGGTAAAAATAATCGTTAAACCAAACGAAATACCTTACTTCAGTTCATCGGCAATCAGGTATATGGCTAGTGTTTATAACAACAAAATTTTATTTTGTTAGACTGATGATATCACGGTCGGTTATAAATATCTGATAATGAATTTGTAACGCGCCCCAGGAATTACAAAAGAGGCCTCCGCAATCGTTTGCAAAGGGCTATTTTTGGCTATTAAAAAAAAATCAATTATTCCTTTTTACGATACTTTTTTATTGCCTGCGGGTAAAAAATACCCCCCTGATTAAGGCATTTGATAAACTTTTGGATGACTCATCCTCCTCATTATGTGAGAAATAATCAATATGAAAAATGTCGCCTGTGTACTCTTTAAATTGTAGCGTGTCACCCAATTGTGTTTGCTCGTAATGATGGATATGACAGTTTACTTTCAGAATTTTTCCATCATCCATTCTTACAAAGGCAATCCACTGTTCTTCTTTTTGTGACGTTACAATGTAGTCGTGCGATTTGTATTTCATGTACGGAGTAATATTTTGTGCAGACTGGCTTTTCTCCGCTACATGAAGCTTATCAACCACGACACCCCGCATAATCAGTGGTTTGGAAAAGAGCACATCGTAAACCATAGCGGTTGGAATTGTAATGACCACGATGAGTGCAATGACTTTGAGAATGGTTGAGAATTTTAGCTTCATATAGGGGAAAATATTTTTTTGTAAATATCCGGTGGAGATAGTTCGTTGTAACCGGTTAATATTTATATAAATTAAATAAATGAGAATTTTTGATGGTTACCTTTTGTAAAGGTATTGTTGTGTGAATCCGGCTACTCCTTTTGGACTATCATGCGATTCCCACAACTCATCCACTTGAATCAACACTTCGGTAACACTGATTTCAACGCTTCTTTGATTGTGGCGATGTTTGAAGAAAAAAGAGAACAACTATGAAAAAATTAACTGTTTCCGTAATGCTGATGGTGGGAATGCTGTCGGCTTACAACATGGTTGCTCAAGGTAAACTTGAGTTAACTATTAAAAATATTAAAGAAGTGAAAGGAACCATTCGTGTGTCATTGTTCAACAACGAAAATGATTTCCTTAAACAAGCGGTTGTAAGTAAAGTTGTGAAAGTTTCTGCGGCCGAGGCGAGTGTAGTGTTCGATAATTTAAGACCCGGAGAGTATGCTGTAAGTGTAATTCACGATGTTAATGGAAATCAGGAACTCGACAAAGGTTTTATGGGGATTCCACAAGAACCTTATGGATTTTCGAATGATGCCCGCGGAAAATTTGGCCCACCTTCGTATGAAGAATCAAAATTGAATGTAACCGGTATTGTAAAGACTTCAATCAAAGTCGAATAATTAGTCGCGCTTGCAGGTGCGTAAAACCTTGCTGGCTTCTGATACATCAACCAGTCCGCGTTGGTGTTCCCAACTATTATAGATGTAGGTGGCAATCTCCGCGATTTCCAAATCAGTGAGAGATTGTACACCCGGCATCGGCTG
>DASTYM010000511.1:0-2671 GCA_035764995.1 Cyclobacteriaceae bacterium
AGGGGTCTTGCAATGGTCTAAAAAAACTAAAAAATCTGAAAAAGCCTTGTCGGTGACTTAAATTAAAGATAACTTTTTCGTTTTATTGTACCTAATTTTTTCTCCGCTATTTTGTGTTTTGTTGCCAGAACCGTGAATATCCACCTTGTAATGCACTGATTTGCCGCCACCATAAATGAAATAAATATCCACATTTGAGCCTTCTCTCCTAAATTCAACGATTACCATCTTGTCTGTTCCATCAATTATTGTTGACATGGATACAATAGACCGCTCCGGTGATGTTTCAGAAGAGGCACCAACGATTTTAAATCGCTGATTCTTGCCGCCATCTGACAAAAGAATGTACTCGTTTGAAATGTACATCATTCCATCAATCTTAGATGGCATTGTGTAAGAGCCGTCACTTGACTTAGCACTTCTCTCCACCAGTTTCAGCATAATCACCTCTACGGTTTCTGATTTTTGCTGTGCCACGGCCATCATCGGGAACAGCAATACGAGCATTACAATAAGTTTTCTCATGTTTTTAAAAGGGTTCTTCCTCGTCTAAAAAACTATCAGAAAACGGCATCCTGTAATTGTGTGTAGGAGTCTCGTTTGCAACTGCCTTATTCCCAGATAGTTCCGCGATACTACCAAGATCGCAAAAAGTTTGGTACTTGCCAATAAAGTTGGCGTTTATAGTGTCAAGCGACCCATTACGGTGTTTAGCTATGATTACCTGTGCAAGCCCTTTGGTAGACAGACCATCGGCATCCTGCTCAAATCCGTAATATTCCGGCCTGTAAACAAACATTACCAAATCTGCATCGTTCTCAATGGCTCCTGACTCCCGAAGGTCACTCAGCATGGGTTTTTTATCCCCACCTCTTGTTTCTACACTTCTGGAAAGCTGCGCAAGAGCGATTATAGGGATATTGCATTCTTTGGCAAGTTTTTTGATTCCTCTTGAGATAGAGGAAATTTCTTGTTCACGATTACCCTTTTGTTCGCCGGACATAAGTTGCAGGTAATCGATGATAACCATCTTGATGCCGTACTTACGTACCATGCGCTTAACCTTGGCCCGTAAGAAACCAACCGTTAGCCCTGCGGTGTCATCAATGTAAATGGGAAGGTCGTAGACCTTGCCAACTTTTTGAGTGATTGTTTGCAGTTGCCATTCAGAAAGTTTTTTATGGCTTAGGTAATCAAGCGGTATTTCAGTCTCTGAGGCTATCAACCGGTCCACCAGTTGCTCTTTGGACATCTCCAGTGAGAAAAGGGCTGTAGGTGTTGCATTCATAGCCGCAGACTTGAGGAAATGAAGTGCCAAGGCAGATTTACCCATTGATGGACGACCGGCAAGCACAATGAAGTCTGTGTTTTGCCAGCCACCTGTTGCCGCATCCAAGTCCTTGAGCCCTGTCTTTACTCCGGAAACACCTGTGTTGTCACGTTTCTCGTAATTGGCAACCCTTTGGCGCACAATATTGTCCATCCGTGTCTCTGTGACCTGCTTTATATTGCCAACCATGGTGTCTAAGGCTTCTCGATTGGCCTCAATTAGATCAAAAATATCCTCTGTGCCAGTTTCTGCCAGTTTTGAGAACTTCTGTCCAGTTTCATTGAGTTTTCTGTACAGGTATTTTTCGTAAAGTATTTTAACGTGGGTGTCGATGTTGGTTGTGGTTCCAACAAGCATGGTTAGCTCCATTAAGTAATGAGAAACAAGTGTTCCTTTCTCAAAATACTGGTCTGACTCAAGATGAAGTTCACGCTTAATCCAGTTCCCAACTGTAATCAGGTCAATCTTTTCATTGTTAGCATTCAGAGCAAGTATAGCTCTTGCCACAATGGTGGTTTTGTAAGAGGTGAATAGTTGTTCGCTAAACAAATTCAAAACACCCTCTAAAGCCATCGCATCCATTAGGATTTGACCCAGAACCACCCGTTCGATTTCTACATCATCAAGTGCGTTCATTTGGTGCGTTTTATCTTAGGTTCATCCTCAAGCCAGTTTAAAAGTGTCAGGTATACCGATGCCCATCTCTTTGGTGCATCCGGATAATTCTCCATCTTCTTTAGTTTTGTGATTATGGTTTTTAGTGGGTAGTTATCAAGCAGTCTTTTTAGCTGTAAAGGCTCAAGTTGACGCTTAATTCTGGAGACATTTTCAAATTCTTGCTCCGAGAACCACTTTTTATAACCCTCAAATCGCTCTTTAAAGTCCTCTGGACATGGTTTTTCATTTTTGTTGATAACTTTTTTCTTTTTTTCTTGCACAATACCATTTTCCTGAGTATTTTTTTCTTGAATAAAGGGTCTTATATGTTCTTTTATCACTTTTAGGTTTGTGTGTCTTTCTTCTTCTTTTCTTTTGCTTCTTTTCTTTTCTTCTTCTTTGTTTTCATCAAAATTTATAACCCCTAAACAACTATTTTCCAGCACTATATGCTCCGATTCACAAAAAAAACCAGTGGGGGCGGCGGTGATGAAGTTTTTTAATTTAAGTTCAGCGAGGTTATCACCCCATTCTATGTCTGCCAATCCACCTAATTCTGTGATTTCGTTGCCAAACACCATAATATCCAGTATAACATTACCTTGGGTGATTAAGTCGAGGTATAAACCCTTAGCTACTGGAGACAGGCCGCGAGATTCCCTGCGAAGCCTGTCAAGGCTAATC
>DASTYM010000512.1:0-2807 GCA_035764995.1 Cyclobacteriaceae bacterium
CCGATTCAAACAGTTCGAAGATCATTTGGTCAGCTACTTTTCGGGAATCGGTATCGTTCCAGCGGCCGCTTAAATCGATTTGAGTGTTTGGGTCTACTCGTGTTACCGAACGAGCACAAGAAAAAGCAATTACCAGCAGGAAAAGTAAGTAACGAGGTTTCATAAACAGGGTTAGTTTACCTAAGAAAATCAAAAACCTTGCCGTCTTTGCAGTATTTCAAGATAATGCTTTAAGCTGCGAAATCACGGCAGCAGGGGTTGCTGAGCTGAACACAAAATTTCCGGCTACCAATACATCGGCCCCGGCTTCCATCAACGGTTTTGCGTTCTGAAGGTTTACCCCTCCGTCTATTTCTATTAAGGCATTTGATCCTGAATCCTGGATCAGGGTTCGTAAGGCTTTTACTTTCTTGTAGGTATTCTCAATGAATTTCTGGGCTCCGAACCCAGGGTTTACGGACATCAAACAGATCAGGTCAATATCCTGAATAACATTCTCAAGTTCAGTTATCGAAGTATGCGGGTTAACAGCAACTCCTGCCTTACAACCAAGGGCTTTTATCTGTTGGATGTTACGATGCAGGTGATTACAAGCTTCAACATGAACGGAAATGACAGCTGCCCCAGCCTTGTGAAATGCTTCGACATATCGTTCTGGTTCAACAATCATCAAATGAACATCCATAGGTTTGCGAGCATGTTTCTTGACTGCTTCCACTACCGGCAATCCCATTGAAATATTGGGTACAAACACACCATCCATAATATCGATATGAATCCAGTCGGCCTGACTGTCGTTGATCATTTTTACTTCGCGTTCGAGGTTTGCGAAATCTGCGGCCAGAATGGAAGGGGCAATTAGCGGACTTTTCATTGGAGGTTAAAAGTCAAAAGTACTAAGTATTTAGTACATAGTATTAAGTACATAGTATTTAGTATATGATATCTGAACACAGTCTTATACTTCCAGCTTGTCCGGATTATATCGTGTATCAAAAATTATCTCGATGTACACAACTTGACTTCCCGGCTGATAACTGTAAATCATTTTATAGTTCCCTTCTACCAGATATCTATATTCTTTGTGATTGCTTTTTATTGATTCTTGTCTGGCCCCTGATTCTGGAAAGTCTTCCAACTGTTTTGTCCTTTCCAGCAGGCTTTCAATAACTCGTTGAGCGGCCGGTTGTGATTTCTCAGCAAGAAAATCATAGATTACTTCCAGGTCAACCAAAGCTTCAGATGACCAGATTACTCGTGTTTGCTTCACTGCTTAAACCTGGCTTTAAAGTAATCTTCTACTTCTCGTTGGGTGTGAACTTTCCCTGAGCTAATATCTTTTTCTGATTGATCCAGTCTTGATTGAATTTCTTCCATCGATTTTGGAGTCCTCAACTCATACGCCTCCTTTAGTGAACTTTTCTTTAAAATTTCTATTCGCTGAATAAGCTTTTCGTCTTGCAGTCTTGCCAGCCATTCGATGAGTTCTACTTTCTTTAAAGCAATGTCCATAACTTTTGATTTTCTTATCAAAGGTAACGATTTCATCTCTGTTTTTAGTTTCTCCGAAGGAGTCCTTTGGAACATTTTTTAGCTTAAGGAATGGTATTTATTCACTTCTTCACCCCGCTCGTGCTACTCAAGGCACATGCGGATGCTTGCGCCATATTCAGCGTGCCACTTCTTAAAATAAGAGAATCTCCCAAACAGAAATATTTACCGCACGGTCGACTTATCAATCCGCTTTGGTGTATCTGCTCCGCTCACAATGCTTTTAGAACTCAACGCAATGGCTCGAATTGTTGACACAATATTCCCGATATCCATGCTTTCAAATTCATCATTAACCGAGTGATACAGTTTGTCGATGTCAATCTGATCGGTGGAAATTGAGTGCGCAGGAACACCAAGTCTGGCCAGAGTTGCATTATCCGAACGATAGAACAAATTCTGGTCTGGGTAAGGATCTGCCAGAAATTTGAATGGCGTGCCTGTTAGATTCTTTTGCAAGATCTCACCAAAATTGGAGCGTTCGAAGCCGGTAATCCAGGCTGTATTCTGCCCGAACTTTGATGGTTTACCAATCATCTCAATATTAAACATGGCTACTACCTTATCGGGATTCAGTTGCTCTGAGAAATACCTGGACCCAAATCCTCCAATTTCTTCAGCTGTGAATGCTACAAAAATTAAGGTACGATTGTTCTTATTGATTTTCTTAAAGTATCGCGCCAATTCGATCACCGCAGTAGTTCCACTTGCATCCTCATCGGCACCATTAGCAATGGAATCGCCCTCAACAGGTTGAAGAAAACCAATGTGATCATAGTGCCCGGAAAAGACTACTTGCTCTTCCGGTCTCGTTTTTCCCTCCAACATACCTACAACGTTGGCCATTTTGATAACCTCTTTTTTCTGAGTCGCTTGAATAGAATAGGAAACGGGAGTAGTCTTTCCTAAAACAAAAACCTTGGTGCCTTTTCGTCCATTGGTAAAACGACTCTTGAAGTAGCCTTTATACTCCTCGAAGCTGTCCTTGAATTCTTCCGCAACAATAACCAGGGAACTAACAGTATCTCTTGATATACTTCCTGCTTTTCCGAAGAAGTATTGTCGTAAGTTGGTTGCTGATGGATCCAAATCAATCGTTTTGATCACAAGGCCTGAGGTAATATCAAGTTGCACTCGCTCGGTTACCAGCAGCGATTTGTCGGAAGAAATCGTTTCTCCATTAATGACTACACTTAGCTTATCAGGACTGATTCTTTCCTTTGTAAATTCCTGGCGATAACTGTTGAGGCCCTTCA
>DASTYM010000513.1:0-3367 GCA_035764995.1 Cyclobacteriaceae bacterium
AATATTCCCTCAACGATTTGAAGTTATTGACCGCACCTGCCCAATATACTGGAAAACTGGAAGGTGAAGGATCTAACTATGTCTTGAACTATAAAGCTCAGAACAGTGTGTTGCCTGCTTTGTACTGGATCAAATCGCAAAACAGCAAAGCCGTATTTAGTATACTCGATACGGCCAGTACAGTTGAAGGTATCCGCGATACCCTGACTGCAGGATCCGTTATTTTTAAAGGTATCACTGCAGAGCAGGCAAAGAAACTCAATTCGCAATTCGGCCTTGATCTTCAGGCTACAAATGGAAACACCAATGCAAGGAAACATGATGTAAACTTGCCAAGGGTGGCGATCTATCATACCTGGTACAACACACAGGATGAAGGCTGGGCTCGTTTTACATTTGAGCAACGTGGAATTCCATATACCTCTATTGATAAAGATGAACTGAAGGCAGGTGGATTGCGAAAGAAATTTGATGTAATCCTTATTCCCCGACTGAACGGAAGCACCAGTAGCTTTATAAACGAAATCGATAAAAAATTTGGCCCGATGCCTTATACCAAAACGCCAGAATTCCCCTCACACGGCACACCTGATGCAACAAACGACATGACTGGCGGACCAGGATTTGATGGCTTACAACAGTTGCGTGTATTTGTGGAAACAGGCGGTGTTCTGCTCACCATCGATAACTCAACAACCTTTGTAGTGGAAACCGGAATTGCACGCCCACTTCAATCCTATACTGCAGCAGGGCTTTTCCATCCGGGATCGATTGTGCAAGTGAAGGCTCGGAATCCGAAACACCCGGTTTTGTACGGATACCCGGAAATGTTTCATGTGTTTAGGGGAAATGGACCACTCTTCCAGGTTGAGAAGTATGATCGAAGTATGATGTTGCTTCAATACGGAACAAAGCCACTCAAGGATGAAATCGAGTACACCGGAAAAATTTTAGGAATGCCTGATAAGAAAGAAGTCAAAGCTGGAGCAAAAAAAGACGATAAGCCAAAAGAGACTCCCTATGTACTTTCAGGCATGGTTCGAAATGAACAAACAATCATCGGCCAGGGAAGTATTTTCAATGTGCCCATTGGTGGTGGCCGCGTGATTGCCTTTACGTTTGATCCTTTGCATCGCTACCTCAACCATCATGACGCTCCCCTTGTTTGGAATGCCATCATGAATTGGGACCATTTAGGACGCAAATGACCTCCTCGTCATAAAGAGTAACGTTTCAAAGAAAATTTCCGAGGCGCAGCAAATCCGGACAGAAAATATGTTCATTTTTGAACATATTTGTACACTCAGGAACAGTCAAACAGTCAAAAAAGTACCAATTCACTTAAATAGCTGTCTGGCACAAAATTCTCTTTAGCAAGCGACAACCTTAACCTACTTATGAGTTCAGAAGGCGGAAAAATCTTGATGGTCGATGACGATGAAGATGTGCTGTTAGCAGCCAAGATGTTATTAAAGAAGCAGAATCACCATGTGATTATTGAGAAGAATCCAAACAAGATTCCTTTCCTGTTGAACAACGATACCTACGATGTGATTTTGCTGGACATGAATTTCAGCAAAGACATCACAAGTGGAAAAGAAGGTTTCTATTGGCTGGAAAAAATTCTGGAAAAAGATCCTCAGGCGGTTGTGATACTCATCACTGCATTTGGCGATGTTGAGATGGCAGTGAAAGCCTTAAAACAAGGCGCTACTGATTTTGTGTTGAAACCCTGGCAAAATGAAAAATTGATCGCTACAATTTCTACTGCTATTCGATTGCGCCAATCCTACAGCGAGGTAGATAAACTCCGCAAGGCCAAAGAAATGCTGGAGGAACAGATTGGTAAACCTTTCGGTGAGATTATCGGGCAGAGCCCGGCTATTAAAGAAGTATTCGGGTTGGTGGAGAAAGTTGCTAAGACAGACGCCAACGTTTTGATATTAGGTGAAAACGGAACCGGTAAAGAACTCATTGCCCGCGCTATTCACCAACGCTCATTGCGAAAAGACAACAGCTTTGTTTCGGTGGATATGGGCGCGATCACAGAAACATTATTTGAAAGTGAATTATTCGGACATAAGAAGGGTGCATTCACCGATGCGCGTGAAGACAGACCTGGTAGATTTGAATTAGCGAATGGTGGAACGTTATTCCTTGATGAAATAGGAAATCTGAGCATGAGTTTGCAAAGCAAATTATTGAGCGCATTGCAATCCCGCCAGGTTACAAGGGTGGGATCTAATCAACCAATACCGGTTGACATCCGGCTGATTTGTGCAACCAACATGCCGTTGCATCAGATGGTAAAAGATGGAACCTTCCGTCAGGATTTATTATACCGGATCAATACTGTGGAGATTAAAGTGCCGCCATTATGCGACCGGGTTGAAGATATTGCGTTGCTCGCCCAGCATTACCTCGATTATTATGCACGTAAGTATCACAAACAAGTGAATACAATTTCTTCAGGTGCGATGGATAAACTCAAGCGTTATCCCTGGCCCGGTAACATTCGCGAATTACAACATTCAATCGAACGTGCGGTAATCATGACCGATTCGGCTTCGTTACAAGAAAGTGATTTTCTTTTCAGCCGACCCGCATCCTCAACGGCTTCACTGGAAACATTAAATCTCGATGAAGTAGAAAAAGCAGCCATTGTGAAGGCGTTAAGTTTGTACAGTGGCAATATTTCAAAAGCTGCGGATGAGTTGGGATTAACGCGTGCCTCCCTCTACAGGAGAATGGAAAAGTATGGGCTTTAATTGGAAGTCTCCGGTAGTGCCTCGTGTAGCCATTCTGGCTGCATCCATTTTTGCGTTTGGATTTTTCTTGTTCGATGGTGACAGCTACATCGTAGCCCTTATTTTTCTGGGTGCGAGTATCTTTCAGGTTAAACAACTGGTTGAGCTGGTCGACCATTCTAATCACGACCTTGCTTCTTTTTTTGATTCCATCAAGTTTGATGACCTATCGGCATCGTTTAAAACGGATAGCAAAGATTCCGGTGTGCAGCGATTGCATCAGGAATTAAATGAAGCTATTACCAAACTGCGAAATTCAAGACAGGAAAAGGATTCTGAATATCTATTTTACAAGAATATTGTGATGCACGTGGGTATTGGGTTGATCATCTTTAAGGAAGACAACGGAAAAATAGAAATTTTCAACAGCGCTGCCAGAAAGCTCCTCAGAGTCAATCGTGCAGAAACCGTTCAGGATTTAAAAGAAGTGAGCGACACACTGGTGAATGTATTTATTCGCTTACGTACAGGGGGTAGGGAATTAATCAGGCTAAAAGTTGGAGAAGATATCATTCAACTTTCTGTTTACGCGATTGAGCTCACATTGCGCGGTGAAAATC
>DASTYM010000514.1:0-6445 GCA_035764995.1 Cyclobacteriaceae bacterium
GATCCTTCACCCAGGAAACTGATTGAACTCATTGACAAAGGTTACTTCAAAGAAAAGAAACCCATCGTAAAAATTAAGTAATTACTTTTTCTTCATTCCAAGAATCAGTTGCTTCTTGGTCATCCAGATGTTCCAGGTACCTTTTACTTCGATGGAGCCATCCGGTCGCGTCAGCACAACAGGTTTTGTATAAAGCACTGAGTCCATTCCGAAATTCTGAACATTGTCTTCGAACTTCCCTCCTTCGATCACACTATTAATATAGGCATCAATTAATTGTTGCTCAATTTCTAATGCATCACCCCCACCCGGCTCCAGCCAATGAATCTTAACCTTTGCAATCTGGCCTACCGAATCTGCCTGGTCGGGTTCTGTCAATTGTTCCATGACTGCTCTTCCTTTTTCAAAAGCAGCTTCCGTTATCTCTGCATCGGTAACCTTCATGATTGCCTGCTGCTCTCTGGCCTCCTTCATCTTCTTGCGCTGCTCATCCGTCAATGAGCCTCCGCAAGAGAATACGATGACACTGATAAAAACCAATAAAAATGTTCTCATACCGTAAAGGTAAATCATTTAGTCCACAGACTACAGTCGACAGTCCACGACCTGGTCTCGGTCCAACTCGCTAGTAGGAACTTGATAACTTATATTACCCCTCTCTTCCAGGAAGAGAGGGGTGCACAACTTTTGAAGTTCTGATGAATGACGAAGGGTGAGTTGGACTGGGTGAGGTGGCTAATTCAAAAATTGGTTTCTTCAAATCACCGGAATTCTAAAACCCTTTTAATCCTGATCAAATCCTGCTTACCTTTGCGCCACAATTTTGAGTATGATCCAGAAACTGGAGGAAATAAAGCATCGTTTTGAGGAAGTCGGCCTGCTGCTCGTACAGCCTGAAATCATTCAGGACATCAAAAAGTACATGCAGTTGAATAAGGAGTATAAGGATCTTGAGAAGATTGTACTGAAGTACAACCAATACCGGGATGCCCTGAACCATCAGCAACAGGCAAAAGAAGTATTGGAAAAAGAGAAAGATGCTGACCTGAGGGAACTGGCCAAAGAAGAGCTTGACGAGCTTGCCCCAAAAATTGAACAGTTCGAAGGTGAGCTCAAGGAAATGCTCATTCCGAAAGACCCGAACGATGATAAAAATATTATTCTTGAGATAAGAGGTGGTACCGGTGGCGATGAGGCGGCCCTTTTTGCGGGAGACCTGTTCAGAATGTACCAGCGCTTTTGCGACAGACGTGGTTTGAAGCTTACTGTGTTGGATTCCTCTGAAGGCACAGCCGGAGGTTATAAAGAAATTGTTAGCAGTGTTGTGGGTGAAGGTGCATATGCACTTTTCAAATTTGAATCAGGCGTTCATCGCGTGCAGCGTGTTCCGGATACGGAGCAGCAAGGACGTGTTCACACGTCTGCCGCTTCTGTAGCCGTGTTACCCGAAGTAGAAGATGTTAACATCGAAATCAATCCTGCCGATATTGAAGTTCAAACTTCACGATCAGGAGGAGCAGGAGGACAAAATGTGAATAAGGTTGAGACGAAAGTTCAACTTACCCACAAACCAACCGGTATTGTTATTACCTGTCAGGTGGAACGTTCGCAACACGGTAACCGAGAACGTGCCATGAAGATGTTGAAAGCTAAGCTCTACGACATGGAGGTTGAGAAGCAACAATCTGAATTGAGTTCGGCCCGTAAGTCACAAGTGCGCAGTGGCGATCGTTCCGAAAAAATCCGTACATACAACTATCCTCAAAGCCGTGTAACCGATCACCGCATCGGATATACGCAACACAATTTGCCTGCCATCATGAATGGCGAGATCGATGATTTCATTGAGCAATTACGCATTGCAGATAGCGCTGAGAAAATGGCAGAAGGGGCATCAATTTGATTGCTTAATTCCTTTTATATTTATCTTCAATTAGAAATTCTAAAACAACCTTATGGAAAAATTGAAAAAATTTATCCCTTGGATCATTGTCGGAATCGTAGTGATTTGGGGTATTTCTAAATACAATGGTATAGTTGGATATGATCAACAAACGAAAAGCGCGTGGGGAGATGTTGAGTCAGATTATCAACGAAGAACGGACCTGATTCCAAACCTCGTTGCCACTGTAAAGGGGTATGCAGATTTTGAACAGGAAACGCTCACGAAAGTTATTGAGGCAAGGTCAAAAGCTACTTCAGTGAATGTTGACGCTTCCAATTTAACGCCAGACCAGTTAGCTCAATATCAGCAGGCACAGGATGGCGTAAGTTCTGCACTTGGCAGGCTTATGGTCGTTGTGGAAAAATATCCTGACCTGAAAGCCAACCAGAATTTTCTCGATCTTCAAGCGCAGTTGGAAGGAACAGAAAACAGAATTTCAGTGTCCAGAAAAAGATTTAATGAAACTGTTCTTAATTATAACTCTGCTATACTCGGTTTCCCTGGAAATTTGATAGCAAAAATTGGCAGCTTCACCGAGAAAGGATATTTCAAATCTGCTGCCGGTGCAGAAAAAGCACCTGAAGTGAAATTCTAAATATAAAACCATATGAAAAAGACTCTCCTGATCCTCTTCATTGCCATTACTGCATCTTTGAGCGTGCAAGCACAAAGCAAAACATATACCGTCACCCTAAAAAAATATCTTGAAGCCAGCGGCTCGATGAGTGCTTTCAAATCGGCTATTACTTCCATGATGGGCAGCTTTAAAAGTATGAACAATACTGTGCCTGAGGAGGTGTGGAATGAACTTGAAAAGGAATTCCTAAGCACTTCCCTGGATGACCTGGTAACGATGCTGACACCCGTATATGAAAAGCATATGACCGAGGCAGACCTCAATGAAGTTA
The DNA here is from genome assembly GCA_035764995.1 of Cyclobacteriaceae bacterium. Lineage (GTDB taxonomy): Bacteria > Bacteroidota > Bacteroidia > Cytophagales > Cyclobacteriaceae > UBA2336. The sequence continues at coordinate 2,854 of DASTYM010000514.1, forward strand.
TCAAGTTTTATAATTCTCCTGCGGGAAAAAAGCTTGCCGAAAAAACACCTGCCATTATGGAAGGATCCATGCAAGCGGGGCAAACCTGGGGTGCGGCTGTTGGTCAGAAAGTAATGGCAAAATTGAAAGAAAAAGGATATTGATGGATACCGTCCCTAACGGGACTCTCTATAAAAATTTCTATAACCTTTCTACCGACATTTTGTTCCTACGAAACTTTAATATCATCGAAGAGAGCATATCTTCGGAGGGACCAACTCTTTTACAGTCCCATTGGGACAAAATATTGGTAGAATTTTTTAACCCTGGTCCTGAGTGCCGTAGGCACGTAATGGACGAATATTTTGCAAAGCCCTCCCTAATCGGAAGGCTTTCTTTTATTAAAGAATCTAAAAATTTTGGCAAGTGAATGGGTTTCACCAAAAAAGCTTTTGTCCACAAAGAAATAAGCCGTATCTTATCGTAGATCTTATTTCAGCGAATAGGACTTTCTCCTACTGATTCGTACTAAATTCTCCAATTTATCCCTAATTGAAAGTAAGATCCTGACAAAATCTACATCACAACTCCCCAAACAAATGCAAGGCAAGAAATCATAGTTTGACAAAACTATTGTCTTGCTTTTATAACCTAAATTTTTTTGAATGAACACGTTCGTGTTTGGGATAATTGCTTTTGAAGCTGCAATTCTTTTAATACAGTTAATTCGGTATTATGAGAGGCCACAAGACAAAAAACGCTTTCGGTTCCTTATCCTTTTAGCCTTCTTGCTCCTCTTCAATCTTTGTAAAAAGATTTTTCCTGACGAGGATATTTCTATTTCAATGGGGCTGCAATCAGCAATCATTGACACCGTGGTTTTCTTTATGACAGTTTATTTCGGCTATTTCTTCTACTACATATTTGAATTGAAACATCTGAAATTTTTCGTGCCAAATAAAATATTATTTTCAGTGCCATTTGTTGCATTGTTTTTGCTTCCCGAATTCGATAAACCGTTCAGGTCAGGCATTACACCTTTTCTCTTTTCGTCCTGCATTATTTACTGTGCAACACGCTTGCTCGTGCAGCGATTCGCACAATCAAATACCGAAACCAAGAAAGTGATTGTATCAGCTTACATCGCTTTTGTTTGTTGGGCAGTTATACCTGTTTTTTCATCACTCATCAATTTTCAAAAGTGGGATTTCATTTTCATAAATATTGGCTTTATCGGCATGGCATTTATATATGTTCAATCGTCCATTACTGAAGTAAAGAGGGCATACGCAGAGATCGAATCATTAAAACATGCAGAGAAAATTGAGGCGATTTGCGTGAAGTACCAATTCACTAGAAAAGAAATTGAGATCGCTAACTTGATCGTATCTGGGCATCCAAGTAGAAAAATTGCAGAAAAACTTTACATCTCCCAGCACACCGTTAACAAACACATTTCAAATATTTTCCGAAAAGCTAATATCAACAACAGGCACCAACTTGTTGAGAAGCTTAAACCTTAACCTAATAGTTTATGAAAAAAAATAGTCTACCTGTAATCTTTATTTGTGTCCTTACTCTTTTTCTTTCTTGCCAGAATGAAATACACCAAACAAAAAAGGACAACCTAAGTCTGATTTTTAATTCAGGTGTTGGGGAGCCCATTTCAGCGGGCATAGCAGCACGCTGGATTGAACGATATAATAAACAATCAGCAGCAAGTAGGAATGGGCAGACCTATTCCGTAACCCAAACTCACCTGGAAGCCATGATGCGATCCACTTCGGGTTTGGTAGGCTTTACGTTTCATCATGCCCTTGACAATTCAGGGGAGCACCACATTTTGATTATACCCATTGACAACACGCTTCGCCTCTGGACTTCTTCATCGCAGCGTGTATTACTTGACACAAACATAGACACTGAAATTGACCTTAATACTGCCCGTAACTGGATAGATAATTACACCGCGACTAACCCCAACTCTATCCGTTACCATTTTTTTGGTGCCGACATTTTTCAGCAGATTGTGCAAAGCCCTGGGTTCCGAATAGAAGAAGGAACCAGCGATGAACTAATACCTCAGTTACTTCTAATAGTTCAAAGCAATGCCGAAAATTCCAGCAATGGTCGAACCAATTCAGAAGACGCATTTGATGCGTCTGCCAGATGCCCAGCGGACTGTCTTGATATCGATTAAATCGACATATAACAAGCTTTGAGATGAATAGTTACTCTAAAATCATCCTATACACATCCTATTTTTCGGTGTTCATTCCTTTAGTAATATACCTTACTAACATAAAGCGCTTAACTAAGCCTTTCCATATTGTAGGCATACTCGTTATTATATCAGCATTGTGCGACTTGATCGGTTTTATTTTACTCAAACAAAGACTGTCGACTGCACTTATAAATAATCTTTTCTTTATTGCACAATTCTGTTTGCTTTCTTATTACTACTATGAGACTTTCTTTAGAGATAAATACGAAGAGATTATTATCATCAGTGTAGTACATTTTTTTTTGGCGTTTGTGATCTCCACCTATTGCTTTCAGAACATGGGGACGGAGCATCAGAATTTAATGTGGTTCATTAGCAGTATCATCATAATTGTGTACGGAATTTTATTCTTTAAGAAAATACAAAAAGAATTTCAGCCACTTTACATGAATGGTCACTTTTGGATAAATAGTGCTGTGCTTTTATATTTATTCGCCAGCCTCTGGTTGTTTGCCTTTACCTCTGATACGTTGATGACGACACTTGACCCAAAGTTCGCTCAGCTTTTATGGCGTTTTTATGATATTAACAATGTGATTAAAAATATTCTTTTTGCAGTGGGCATCCATTATTCATTAAGAAAATATGATAAATACATGGTTTTAAAACTTGTTGAGCATCTTAAAAAGCCACAAGTATAAAAATACGTATGGGTTAAGTACTCAGATACGTATCCCTAAGTATTGTAATGAATAGGATCCTATTTGTATCATCCACAAAAAAAGTAATCGGAGAGTTATGGAAATGGAACAAACAGGATGCGTTGGCCACGGACTGAACGAAATCGAGCCTGACATTGACCGGCAAATAGAATACGTGAATTATGTTCGTAACCATATTGTAAAACATATTAAACCATTACAAAACGAACTGCGAATGATCCGTGCCATAGAACAAACCCTGATTGCCGCCAAATGGTTGGCATGGCCTTACAGGGAGGAAAAAAAGTATCGCAAAGTAACCCTAAACAATAGGCGCACAGTTGCAGCTGGTACTTCAAAAAAGCGCGAAAAGAATTAAGTTGGCGATCGCTGATGAGTCTGTAAACGATTATCTGGAAACTTGTAAGGAGATGGGCAAGAGCCTGACAAAGAGTTCAAGGGCAGTTTCAATGTCAGGGTGAACCCAAACATTCATCGGTTGATCTCCGCGAAGTCCGCGGCCATGAAAATTTCGTTGAACTATTTCATTGAACTCGTTTTGGAAAAAGAGGTTCTCTGGAAAGGAGACCAAGTCGAAACGCGCAGTGAGTTGACGGTACAATCAAATACTTCCATTGGCATTCCAGGCTGGGCATAAAAAAAAGCCCACAATTAAGATTGGGGCTCC
>DASTYM010000515.1:0-4112 GCA_035764995.1 Cyclobacteriaceae bacterium
AAAGTCATCAGCATTAGAGTTTACCGGTTCACCTAAATTTTCGATGGCGGTTTTTCCGTTAGCACGCTTCACCACAAAAAGGTCTAAGCCGCCAAACCCCGGATGTGAGTCAGAAGAGAAATACAACTTCGCATCTTCAGCTACATAAGGGAACATTTCATTTCCTGAAGTATTGATTTCGGGACCTAAGTTGCGAATGCGAGAAAATCTTCCCCGCGAATCCATCTGTGCTGCATAGATGTCGGTACCGCCATATCCGCCATCGCGGTTTGATGCGAAGTAAAGTGTTCTTCCGTCCGGACTAAATGCCGGAGTTGAATCCCAATATTTAGGAGAGTTTACACTTCCGGTAATGATTGCAGGTTCGCTCCAAACTCCATTTCTGAAACGCGCCAAATACAAATCAACATCTTCACCGCCTTTGCGTTTACCGTTATTGCCTTTTGCAAATACCATGATTTTTCCGTCTGGTGAAAAAGCAATGCAGCCGTTATTAACATTTTCGGTGTTGATCGTTGGTGGCAGTTGCGTTAACGTTGCCATGTCAACGTTAGCTCCGCGAGAAGCAACTTTGTATAAATTGGTGAAAGGTGTTCCGGTTGCTTCGTAAATTTTTCCGTTTCCGCGAGATGACGTATAGTACAACTCATTATTTAAATAGGCAGGTGCATACTCACTGGAAGGAGAATTTAACAATTCAAGATTTTTGATTCGATAATAGCTGGGCTTTTGCTTCAGGTTTGAGAGATATTGTAATCCGTTAATATCGGCACGGGCACGATCTTTCATTTTTTCATTGCTCGTCCGGTTTTGAAGTTCCTCCAATTGTTTGCGCGCCTCTTCATATTTGGCGTTAGCTTTCAGCGATTGCGCATAATAGAATTGGACAGAGTCCTTATCGACACCGCGACCTCCAGCTTTTTCATAATATTTTTCCGCTTCCTTTAGTCGGTTCGAAAGGCGATAGGATTCGGCAATGAAGTAGTTGATTTTTCCGGGCTCTTTCGAGTTTGTTTTCTTAAGCAGGTTAATGGCGTTTTGATACTCACCATTGCGAAATGCTTTTGTGGCTTTCTTTTCTGTGCTGCATGAAACTGCCAGCAATCCAACAACTATAATCCCGATCGTTACCCTTAATGTTCTCATCACCCTAAAACTACAAAAAAGTCTGTTTTCGATTATACCGCAATTTTCGTCAGGCCTGCCTGACGGTAGGCAGGTAGCGCTTCAACCATGTTTCACCAGCTGGAACTACCCATTTAGTAGTTAAGTCGGCTTTTGAAACCAGTACATTATTAAAGGTGAGCGTATTGCTCTTCCAAGCTCCGCTCTCCAGCGATTTCAAAAGATCGCTTTGCCTGATCACTGTAACTGAATCGTTCAAAAAAGCCACCTGTGTGCGATCAAATAAGTTGAGTTTAAATGTGTTATCAATCTGTTGGATGGTACGAACCGCTCCATCGATTGAGCATCCGCTGGCTTGTTCAAAATTTTCATCTGCTGCCAGTACGATAAACTGGTCATGGAAAATCTTAAAAGAAGTTTTAAGCGGATTTCCGTGCGCTACCCACTGATGAGTAAACGCTGAAAGTGTTTCTGAAATTGTTTTTTTTTCGGATTCAGTGAGTTTTCTTCCGGCTTGATAAATCCACACCCTGGCCGAATCGTCTAATGAATCAAATGGTACGTACATCGCTTAATAATCAAATATCAAATTCCAATGATCAATAGGGCATATTGATTAACTGTTTCTCAATTTAAACCCTTTGCTTCGGCAATTAGTTCTGCCAAATCTTTAACCTTCACATCGGCTTCGCGCTCCTTGTTTTTAACGCCATCGCTCATCATGGTCATACAAAACGGACATGCTACGGCAATCGTGGTGGCACCTGTTGACAAGGCCTCCTCGGTGCGCTCAACATTAATCTCCTTTTTGCCCTTCTCGGCATCTTTAAACATTTGCGCACCACCTGCACCGCAACACAATCCAGTAGTGCGGCAACGTTTCATTTCAACAAGGTCAGCATCCAGTGCTTCTAAAACAGAACGCGGAGCTTCATAAATATTGTTTGCTCTGCCGAGATAACATGAATCATGATAGGTGATTTTCTTTCCTTTGAAAGAACCTCCTCCTTCTAATTTGATTTTTCCTTCGTTGATGAGTTGTTGCAAAAATGTGGAGTGATGGATCACTTCGTAGTTTCCGCCTAACTCAGGATATTCATTCTTGATGGTGTTGAAACAATGAGGGCATGCTGTTACGATTTTTTTTACTCCATAGCCGTTCAACAGCTGGATGTTGCTCATCGCCTGCATTTGAAATAAAAACTCATTGCCGGCTCTGCGAGCAGGATCTCCTGTGCAGGATTCTTCCGTGCCCAACACAGCGAACTTTGTTCCTACACTGTTTAATATTTTAATAAAAGCCCTCGTGACTCTTTTATAACGATCATCGAATGAGCCGGCACAGCCGACCCAAAAAAGTATTTCAGGGCTTTCACCTTTGGCAATAAGATCGGCAACGGTAGGAATATTCATCAGATTATTTAAAAAAATTATTACTTGCCTAAACTTTGATAGAAGATTAAAATCAAAAAGATCATTCCCGTGACAATCCCCACAAACAATGATAAAGCTCTTCCAATCCTAAGAGGAATTACTCTGGTGAAAAGAAAATTGATTCCAACTTGTGTCAGGAAAAATACAAATACATAGATCACGAAAATTATCCAGGCTCCCGCGTTGGTCATCCATTGAAAGGAGTAGTAACCCTCATCGATGTAAAACAAAAATAATGTTACCAGGATCGATGAAAGTAAATAGATGCTGGTGTCGCTCAGTTTACGAATTGAAATCATCTCCATATTTCTCATAGTTTAATGGTTATGCGTTTTCTTTAGACCAATTGAAGCGATCACTTGGAGAAAATTTCCAGGGAGCAAAATTTGTTTCCACGTTTTGGAACATCGAATTCCAGGAAGCCGGTGAACCTGATTCTTCCATCGCAACGTATCGTCTTAATTCTAAAATGATTTCAAGCGGGTTAATCATAACCGGACAAGCTTCAACACACGCATTGCAACTGGTGCATGCATTGATTTCTTCCTTTGTGATATAGTCGTTTAACAATGACTTGCCATCGTTTAATCCAGGACCACTTTTTAATAAACTATATCCAACTTCCTCCATGCGATCGCGTGTGTCCATCATAATTTTTCTAGGCGAAAGTTTTTTGCCGGTGATATTCGCAGGACATTCAGCGGTACACCTTCCACATTCGGTACACGAATATGCTGCCATCAAATTATTCCACGAAAGATCATTCACATCTTTCGCTCCGAATCGTCCGGGCTCCGCGGGCGCTGTCGGGGCAGATGCATCCGCTAATCCCAACATTGATTTAACTTCATTTGTCACAACTGGCATATTATTGATGTGACCTTTTGGTTGAAGTTTCGCGAAGTAGGTGTTGGGAAACGCCAGTGCTATGTGCAGATGTTTTGAATATGTGATGTAAACAGAGAACCCAAGAATGCCAATGATGTGAAACCACCAGGCAGCCCGTTCTGTAAATACTAAAAATGATGTGCTGAAATTTTCTAACACGGGAATTAAGAAACTGCTGAAAAATAAGGAGCCGGTTTGTGCATAATGCTCAACGCCCCGAATTTGTAAAATCTGATCTGCTGCATTCATTTTAAGAATCGCCATCATTAGCACAGTCTCTGTAAACAAAATCAGGTTCGCATCAAGCCTCGGCCATTTGGTCATCTCTGCCGACTGGAAGCGTTTTACCTTCAATACATTTCTCCGGATTAAAAAAACGATACACGCAGTCAAAACCGCTACGGCCAGAAATTCGAAAATATTCATCAACACGGAATAGAAGCCTCCGAGGTACGGTGCGAAAATCCGGTGGGTTCCGGCAAGGCCGTCAATCACAAATTCAAGTACTTCCAGGTTGATCACTAAAAAGCCTACATAAATAAAAAGGTGAAGGATCGCGGGGATTATTTTCTTAAACATCTTCTTCTGACCAAACGCCACTAGCATCATGTTTTGCAGTCGCTCGCCTTTCCGGTCATTGATCTCTGCCTTTTTCCCAAGCCTGA
>DASTYM010000516.1:0-2018 GCA_035764995.1 Cyclobacteriaceae bacterium
ATGGAGATAATAAATTCTCGATCATTCCAAACAGCGCACTGTCTCATAAGAAATCGCTCTTCAAAAAATCTCTTCCATACGTTCCACAAAAAGAATTGGCACGCAGTGTTCCTGGCGACCAGATTGAGATTGAAGCTGTTCATCCGAGCTTTACGGTTTCTCAGGCACGCCCCGATTCATTCGAGCCACGCGTAGGCGGAATGGATTTTATGTCTGATAGCAGCCTGATTGTTTGTACATGGGATTCAGTTGGTCCGGTTTACAGATTAGAAGGAGTGACCCGCAACGATCCTCAAAAAATTAAGGTAACCAAAATTGCTTCTGGTTTGGCAGAGCCACTCGGTGTTAAAGTTGTCAACGACACCATTTACGTATTGCAGAAACAGGAGTTGACGCGATTAATTGATAATGATAAAGATGGTATCATCGATGAATACCAAACTGTTTGTGACGACTGGCGTGTATCTGCAAACTTCCATGAGTTTGCATTTGGCTTAGCGTATAAAGATGGTTACTTCTATGCAGCCCTTGCGACAGCAATTGAACCAGGAGGAGCAAGTGCGAAACCGCAAATCCCGGATCGTGGAAAAGCAGTTAAGATTTCCAAGAAGGATGGCAGTATCGAATATATTGCTTCCGGACTTCGCACACCGAATGGTGTTGGTATTGGAGTTGATGGAGAGATTTTTATTGCCGATAACCAGGGGGACTGGCTTCCAAGCAGCAAGATTGTTCACGTTAAACCAGGTGCGTGGTATGGTTCACGTTCAGTTGATTTTGAAGGCACAGCCGATAAAAAGGAAACGCTTCCTGTTGTTTGGCTTCCACAAGATGAAATTGGAAACTCACCCAGTCAACCCGTTTATATTAATGTCGGTCCATACCAGGGGCAACAATTGCATGGTGAAGTAACCCACGGTGGATTGAAGCGTGTGTTTGTCGAGAAAGTTGATGGTGATTACCAGGGTGCAGTGTTCCGGTTTACACAAGGACTTGAAGGGGGTGTGAATCGCGTGGTATGGGGGCCTGATGGAGCGCTTTATATTGGAATGATTGGCAACCCGGGCAACTGGGGACAAACAGGTAAGAAATGGTACGGCATTCAGAAGTTTTCCTACAATGGAAATTCAACCTTTGAAATGCTGGCTGTCCGGGCGAAGTCAAACGGATTGGAAATTGAAATGACCGAGCCAATCGGTGAGTTGTATGGTAATGCAGTTTCTGATTATGAAATAAAGCAATGGTACTACAAGCCAACTGCTGATTACGGTGGACCAAAACTTGGAACTACCAGGCTTAAGGTTAAGTCGGTGAACATTTCTAACGATCGAAAGAAAGTGTTTCTTGAAATCGATGGCATCGAATCAAACCATGTTGTGTATGTGCATTTGAACAATACATTTATCAGCGGACAGAACCATGAACTATGGACAACCGAAGCGTGGTACACCATGAATAAAGTGCCCGTTGGAAATCCTGGCGTTAAAACTCCTCCGAAAGTTGTTGCCCTGAACACGCTAACTGAAAAGGAAAAACAGGACGGCTGGAAATTATTGTTCGATGGTAAATCAACTGCCGGACTAAGAGGTTTTAAATCCAAAACCCTGGGATCAGCATGGAAAATAAAAGATGGAGCACTCTATCTCGACACATCCAAAAAGAAAGATGGATCAATCGTGGGCGGTGGCGATGCGATGACCGATAGCGAATTTGAAAATTACGAATTGTCGCTTGAGTGGAAAATTGAAGACTGCGGAAATAGCGGCATTATTTTCAATGTAATTGAAGGAGATCAATACAACTATGTTTGGCAGACCGGCCCGGAGATGCAAATAATCGATAACATTTGTCATGACGATGCAAGAATTGCCAAACACCGTGCAGGGGATTTGTATGACCTGATCGGATCGAAATTCGTATCGGTGAGACCGAGCGGTGAATGGAACCATGCAAGATTGATTGTGAATAATGGCAAAACAGAATTCTGGTTGAATGGATATAAAGCAGTAGAGTTTACG
>DASTYM010000517.1:0-2788 GCA_035764995.1 Cyclobacteriaceae bacterium
CGTTGGGCTCCCTGCGGGTCCGTCAGGATTTTTTAATTGCTGAAGGTTTATTGGCTCCATATGAAAATGGAACCACCGTTCCACCACAAATGCAGGAAATGGCGTTGGCAAGATTGCGGCAACTTGCCGCCCATGAAGTAGGTCACACACTGGGACTTGCTCACAGCTACGCTTCAAGCACTGAAAATCTAGCATCAGTAATGGATTACCCGCACCCTGTTGTGAATCTCGTGAATGGAAAAATCGACATGAGCCATGCTTACGGTGATAAAATCGGAGCATGGGATAAAGTAGCAATTGCATTCGGTTATCAGGATTTTGCTGATGGAACAAACGAATCTGCAGCACTCGAAAAAATAATTCAGGATGGGTTAAAAAACGGTCTCACGTTTTTGTCAGATCAGGATGCACGACCTGCAGGCAGCGCACATCCCTACGCACACTTATGGGACAATGGGAAAGACGCTGCGGATGAGCTCAACCGCGTCATGCAGGTTCGATCTGTTGCACTGAAAAATTTTGGCGAAAAAAATATTCGAACCGGTACTCCGATGGCCATGTTGGAGGAGGCGCTTGTTCCTGTTTACTTTTTTCATCGTTACCAGGCAGAAGCAGCATCCAAAATTATCGGTGGTATGAATTATCGGTATGCCATGCGCGGAGACGGACAACCGGTAACAGAAGTTGTTCCCGCTGTTCAGCAAGCCAAAGCAATTCAAGCGCTGCTCAACACTGTATCGCCAGAAGCACTGTCGCTTCCTGAAAATTTAATAAAGATTATTCCTCCACGGCCAATTGGCTATCAGCGCAGCCGCGAGGTGATTCGAACACGCACGGATCTTACCTTCGACCCGATTGCCGCAGCAGAAAGCGCATCAGATATGGTGTTCAGTTTAATGCTGAATCCAGCCAGGGCAACACGTCTGGTCCAACAGAATTCACTTAATTCTCAATTGCCATCCCTGGAAAGTGTAATTGACCAGATGATAACTGCAACTTTTAAGTCAACACAGAAAAGTGGTTATGAACAGCAATTGCAAATCACCGTCAATCATGCTTTGTTGAACGGTCTGATGAAGCTTGCATTGAATAACAACGCATCATCACAAGCGCGCGCAGTGGCTTCGCTAAAAATTGACCAACTCCGGATTTGGTTATCGGGAAGAGCTACGGCTTTTATGAATGACGGTTGGAAAGCGCACTATGCATATGAGTTGATGTTGATCAATGCCTATCGTGAAGATCCTAAAAAGTATGAAACCGAAAATTTCCTTGCCGCACCTCCAGGGCAGCCCATCGGGCAGGATGAGGAATTTTGCAGTTGGATAGGGCAAAAATAGCTTTTTCAAACTCAAAATCACTGTTTTTAGTATTTGGCACACCGGTTGCCTTATACCGTGTGAAGTGTAATTGCTTCACATGTTTAACTAAAACAAGAATGCCATGAAAAAGGTTAGAAACTTAACAGGTATGTTGATGATGGTGATACTGGCTGCATTTATCGCCAGCGACTCGCTGGCACAAGGTCGGGGTCATGGAAATAACAATCCGGGACGAGGCCACGATAAAGACAATCACCCTGGAAAAGGTCATGGTAAGCATCGTGGTAGTGACTGGGATTATGGAGACCGACACGATCGAAATAATACATACGCCCATTATGATAATCGTAACGATCGTTATTCTCATGGTCGATATGTAACATATAACTATAATCGCACCAACAGGCATTGGGCTCCTGTATACGGCTATCGTTACAACACTCGTTACATCTACTACCGTGATTATAACGTGTATTACGATTGTCATCGCGATGTATTCGTAACCTGGACAGGTAGAAACTGGGCAATCAGCACCCGGATTCCGGTAGTTTTAGCGCAGGTTGAATTTAGAAGAGCTACTGTTGTTGGTGTAGATTATTGGGATGATGACTTTGATTTCTATCTGACAAGACGTAGACCAGCCTACGTTAGTATTCAGGCTTCGTTCTAAGGACATCAGCAAAAAGTAATAAGGATTCCGGCCAAGTGCTGGAATCTTTTTTTATGACCAGTCCGCAAACATGATCGTTGAAACTTGTTTGAATTTTTGTAATTGGATCGGGCGAGATTAGAGGAATATACACCACAGGAGACATGGAGGTTTACACAGAGGTTACAGAGAAACTCATTCGCGGATTCCACACGTTTAATTTAGAATAAAACTCTCGCGCTTTCCCTCTAACTCACCCCGAATACATTCTTCAGAACTTCAAAAATTGTGCAACCCGTCTCTTCCTGGAAGAGGGGTTATATAATTTATCAAGCTAGCACTAACGGGCATAGGTGAATTGGAGTTGACGGAAAACAAGTTTTGATACTTCTCCGGAACCTGCCATGCAGCGTCAAATCCCCTGACAACCACGAGTTCTCACTCTCAAAATCTTTATTTATTTTAGTGAAAATCAATGACTTGAAGCTCCCTCACCTGAAGACCTTTCTTGAAAATCGCACGGCCGAAGTGCAGGCTGTCTTGCTGATTTGCGTGCTTGCGATCTTCCGTATGGTTGTTGCTCTCGCGCTTGATCTTTCAAAATCACCGCTCTCGCTTCCTGAGATTATTACTGATGCAAGCATCTTTATTATATTCTTAACCTTGTTTTTCATCGCCCAGCGCAGATTTTCGTTCCAGGGCGTTCACCCCATTTTTGGTTTACTCATTGTGTTGCTGCTTGGTATTAATTTTTTACAGTTCGGTGGGGTCAACGGCACCAATTGTTTTAACTACTACGCAGGCATTTATGTAACTG
>DASTYM010000518.1:0-2978 GCA_035764995.1 Cyclobacteriaceae bacterium
ACATTGTGAAGGAGGCTATTCAAAAATTGAAAGGGGCAATATCTGTTCATTCGGAATATGGCAAAGGGACAGAGTTTGTAGTTGAGATTCCGAATCTGTCTAAATAGGAGGCTGGTTACTGGTCACCGGTCGCCAGTTACCAGGAACCAGTGACTGGCAACTTGTAACTAATCCACCTCCCCACAGAATCTATCTTTTAATTCCTCAGCAATAAATTTCTACGTATCTGTTCCATCACACGTTCTGCCATCAGGATGCAACGTGGTGCCAGGAATTCAAATACCTCAAGCGAGCGTAATTCAGATTGTAATATATTTTTCAGCATCTCCTTCGAGCGATGTAACCTGATTTTCACATTTTCTTCACTGATGTCAAGTAATGCACTCGTCTCAGCAGTTGACTTATGCTCAATTTCACGGAGCATAAAAACAATTCTGTATTTCGCAGGTAACTGATCGATGGCAGATTCCAATGCTTTTTTCAGGTTTTCGCCAACCTCAGAAGGTTCTTCATTCGTCAACTCCAGACTTCCGACCTCATCCTCATGAAGTTCGTCTAATCTAAGGGGTTCTTTCTTTAATTTATTTACCTGCTGCAAGGCACAGTTAATAAGAATGCGGGTCAGCCACGTTGAAAACCTGGCTTCCTTCCTGAACTGATGAAGTTTTTCGAAAGCCCTGATGTAAGCTTCCTGCATGGCATCTTCAATATCGGCTTCCTTTGATAGGATTCCCCGGGCCGTTTTATATAACATGTTGTTATACCGCCTCACCAAAATTTCGTACTCCTCTGTTTTTCCCAACAAAACCCGCGAGATAATGGTGTCGTCTGAGAGCGACTGATCGGAAGCCAGTGAAACAACGTTGGTTAGCATCTTGAATGTTTTTGAGTTAGATCAACAGGATCCTCACGCGTTACACTTTTCACAACAAAAAATGCATGCTTTTTGTCCCATGAATCACTTTAGGCCCATCCAGGTATTGATATGTTGTGCTAGGATTGGAATGGCGTTTAGTTTACCCATTTTAAATCCGTGATCTGCCCCTTCTAACTTAACGAGCCTGGCCATTGTCAGAGAAGAAGTCACCTGTTCGATCAAATCCCACTGCGCCAGTGTATCGCGTGTGCCTTGTAAAAAAAGCATTTTCTTTTTCACCGTTTGTAAATGCTCAGCCCGATCAATGGATGGATTTCCCGGAGCATGCAGTGGAAATCCAACAAAAACAATTCCTTTTACTTCTTTGATATCCATTTTTGAAAAGAGCTGAGAAGTCATTCTCCCACCAAAGGATTTACCTCCTGCAAAAATTGGAATAGGCGAAAATAATTCTTGTGCTTTTTGAATGACTGCCTCGATTGTTTTGTGCGCTACTGCCGGAACATCAGGCCTTTTCTTTTTTTGTTCTGTGAAAGGGAAATTGAAACGCAACGTGCCAATCTCCAGCGCAGCCAGTTCTTTTGACAGACCTGTCATGAAAGGATGATTCATGCCTGCGCCCGCACCGTGGGCCAACACCAACATCGCTTTCATTTTTTCCGGCTGCATAATTTCTCCGGAAACTTTTCCAATGGAATCAGAGACGGGGATTTTTATGGAAGTTCCTTTCATTTGCTCAAGCTACGAAAGACTGGAAAATAAAACGTCATTTCGAGAGAGGAACGAACGAGAAATCCCCATACTACAAGGTGCGCACGTTGTAGTATGGGGATTTCTCAGTCGTTTTTATTTCGAAACATCTTACAAGATAAGGCCTCCTTCGAAAGGACATTCAGGGGATTTAAAATCCTGATGCCTTCGCCATTTCCCAGCCAATGATGCTTTTCTTGCGGGTTGAGCTCCAGCGGTATTCACCTAAAATTCCATCCTTCCGGATAACGCGATGACACGGAATCAAATAGGCGATATGATTCGATCCTACGGCCGAGCCAACCGCCTGCATGGCTTTTGGACTTTGAATTTGTTGTGCGATGCCTTGATAGGTTGTTACATCACCCATAGGAATTTTGAGCAATGCTTCCCAAACTTTGATTTGAAAATTGGTGCCTTTCACAAACACATGAAGTTTCCTTTGCGCCTTTGCGTCTTGGCGTGAAAAAATTTGATCGATGAACGCCCTTGTGAGTTGCTGTTCCTGATGAAAAACAGAATTGTGCCAGTGCTCCTTCATTTTCTCCATTTCAATTCTTGGATCTTCATCGGTAGAGATAAACGACAACCAACAAATACCGCGCTCGGTCGCACCAATCAAGCACAAACCAAAAGGTGTTTCGTGTATTCCATATTCAACCCGAATGCCGGAGCCTTTTTGTTTATACTCCTGAGGGGTAACGGCCTCAAGGGTTGTGAACAAATCGTATACCCGCGATTGACTGGAGAGCCCGGCTGCATCGGCTGCTTCCACAATGTTTTTAGAATGTTCCAATTTTGATTTTAAAAAGTCGACTGTCAGGAATTGCAAAAAGCGCTTTGGACTGATGCCGGCCCAGTCGGTAAAAATGCGCTGAAAGTGAAAGGGAGAAAGGTGAACTTTTTCGGCCACCTCGTCCAATTCAGGTTGACGCTGAAAGTTTTCTTCCAGGTATTGAATCGCTTTTTCAATGCGACTGTAGTTGATGTCTGTTTCGTTAATCACGTGTAACATAAAGGTATGTTTTTTTGTTTTTTTATTTGTTCGCGGCCCTCTGCCGCGATCTCACTCTGTCTCTTCATTGGTTCCGAGTCTTAGTTCCGACTCTTCATTGCTTGTGGGTGAGGCCCCGGCACAATGGCCGGGGACCTAGTTCTTTCAGTCCACTTCAAATATTTTCCTCTTAAACAATGTCCGCATGGTCTGTAACCCTCGGTTATTGCTTCTTTTTCACTTGAAAAGAAAACGCGATTGTCTCTCTTCATTCGCTTACCAGATGAACAGTTAAGCCTGCCATAAATTTTCAACTTGACATTACCACCCAATTTGATCTTGCCTGAGTGAATCATT
>DASTYM010000519.1:0-9646 GCA_035764995.1 Cyclobacteriaceae bacterium
AGGGATGCCGGTTGAACTCTCTGAACTATATTTTCTGTTCAGATGAATACTTAAAAGAGATCAACATCGAATACTTAAACCACAAGACTTATACTGATATCATCACCTTTAATTACAACCCTGGTGAGGGAGAATTAGAGGGGGAAATCTATATAAGCGTAGACCGGGTTCGCGAGAATGCCAAAACCTTCAAAAGTGAATTCCAGACTGAACTTCACCGGGTAATTATTCATGGAGTCCTTCACTTGATTGGATTCAATGATAAAAGCAAGTCTGAAAAGGCTGTCATGCGCGAAAAAGAAGACTCTTACCTATCTTTGCTAAAAGTTTCCAAATGACCTTGTTCCACGTGAAACCTTGTGGATAAGATTTGTGGAAATGTGAATAAGTGATTTATGAGATTTTAATGGTTCCACGTGGAACACTGAGATGTTACCAAATTACGATGTAATAGTTGTTGGTGCCGGCCATGCCGGTTGTGAGGCAGCAGCCGCTGCGGCCAATATGGGCTCAAGGGTCCTATTGGTCACAATGAATATGGGTACAATTGCCCAGATGTCCTGTAATCCCGCCATGGGTGGAGTGGCAAAAGGTCAAATAGTGCGAGAAATAGATGCCTTGGGGGGACAGTCAGGAATAATCTCTGATAAGTCCATGATTCAATTCAGGATGCTGAATATGTCCAAAGGACCTGCCATGTGGAGTCCCAGGACTCAAAATGATAGAATGAAATTTGCCGAGGAATGGCGTCTGGCGTTAGAGGCTATTCCCAATGTTGACTTCTGGCAGGAGATGGCTAAAGAGATAATTGTCGAGAATGGTCAAGCAAAAGGCATTAAGACTGCCCTTGGCATTGAAATAAGGAGTGAGGCCGTAGTCCTGACTAATGGAACTTTCCTCAACGGAAAAATCCATATAGGAGAAAAGAACTTCGGAGGAGGCAGAACGGGAGAGAAGGCAGCAACAGGATTAACAGAGCAGTTGGTTACACTGGGATTTGAATCGGGGAGAATGAAAACCGGAACCCCCCCAAGGGTAGACGGTCGCTCATTAGATTACTCTAAAATGGAAGAACAGCCAGGGGACGAACTACCTGGCAAATTCTCATACTCTGATACAAAATCTCTAACAACTCAAAAGAGCTGTTGGATCACTTACACCAATGAAGATGTCCATGCTGAACTAAGAAAAGGCTTTGAACGATCGCCAATGTTCAGTGGAAGGATTAAGGGATTGGGTCCACGTTACTGTCCTTCTGTTGAGGACAAAATAAATCGGTTCGCAGAGCGAGACCGACATCAGATCTTTGTAGAACCAGAGGGATGGAACACCATTGAAATCTATGTCAATGGATTCTCTACGTCATTACCTGAAGACATTCAGCAAGCGGCACTTAATAAAATTCCAGGGTTTGAAAAAGCTAAAATGTTCAGACCTGGTTATGCAATTGAATATGACTACTTTCCACCTACCCAGCTAAAACTGACTTTAGAGACGCAACTAATTGATAATCTGTACTTTGCAGGTCAAATCAATGGAACTACAGGGTATGAAGAAGCTGCTTGCCAGGGTCTAATGGCTGGAATCAATGCTCATAACAAAGTCCACGGAAAAGATCCTTTTATCTTAAAAAGATCAGAGGCATATATCGGTGTATTGGTTGATGACCTGGTGAATAAGGGTACACTCGAACCCTACAGAATGTTTACTTCCCGAGCGGAGTATAGAATTCTTCTTCGCCAGGATAACGCAGACTTGCGTCTCACAGAGATGGGACACAAACTCGGACTTGCCAGTGACGACCGAATGGAAAAAGTGCTGGATAAGAAAAATGATGTTCAGCAATTGGCAGCAGAGTTATCTAAAATAAAAGTAGAACCCGAGCTCATCAATCAAGAGCTGGTCAACCTGAATACTACTACCATTCAGGAAAAAGTTTACGCTACCAATCTCATCCGCAGACCTCAGCTCAGCATTAAAGATTTGAAATCAGCTCACCCCGAAATTAAAACTCTGTTGGACAAATATTCCAATGAAGTTCAGGAACAGGTAGAAATTCAAATCAAGTACGAAAGTTATATAGACCGTGAGCAAAAGTTGGCTGAGAAAATCGGAGGCCTCGATAGCTACAAGATTAAGTCTGATTTTGACTACGATCGAGTTAAGGCACTATCTTCAGAAGGTCGCGAAAAGCTGAAAAAAATAAAACCAGAGACCATCGGCCAGGCATCCCGAATAAGTGGAGTATCTCCCGCTGATATTTCCATTCTAACGATCTATCTTGGCAAATAAATGGTTGACGTTCCAGAGTGCCCTGTCTGTAAAAACACAGACTTACAAAAATTTTCTCTTTGTGAGGACTACACCGTTTCGCATGAAACATTTCACGTGAAACAGTGCCCCAATTGTAATCTTGCCATTACAACACCCCGGCCCGAAACAGAAAACTTAGGCAAGTACTATCAGTCTGATGAATATATTTCTCATTCCGGAAAATCATCCGGAGGTGTTGGGCTTGTTTATAAACTTGCCCGTTCGTTTTCCTTGAAATGGAAAAAGAATAAAGTTCTCAGAATTCAATCTAACGGAAGTATACTTGACTTTGGGTGTGGAACAGGAGAATTCCTGAACACCATGCAGCAAGCCGGTTGGAGTATTACCGGTATCGAACCCTCTCCGGATGCAAGACTGAAAGCTGAAATACTCAACTCAATAAAAATCCACGACTCACTTCAGGGATTGACTGATCAAAAGTTTGATATCATCACCGCCTGGCATGTCCTCGAACATGTCCCCGACTTAGTCCAAACGGTTCAAAAACTCAAAAGCCATTTGAAAAAAGGTGGCACTATATTTATTGCAGTTCCTAACTATCAATCACCCGATGCAGAAATTTATAAAGAACATTGGGCTGGATTTGATGTACCCAGACATCTGTGGCATTTTTCTAAAAAGAGTATGAATACACTATTGAGTTCCGCAGATTTAAAATTGACCGATACAATTCCCATGAAGCTTGACGCTTATTACGTAAGCCTCCTCAGTGAAAAGTATAAGAACAATAATCAGGTTGATATAAGCTGCCTCATAAAGGGGTTTATCTCTGGATTAAAATCTAACTTACTTGCACGAAGAAAAATTAACTACTCAAGTCTTATCTACGTTGCAAAAGCCGATGAAGCATAAGTGGATTTTCATTTTACTGGCAACCAGCTTGTTGGTTCAGCAATGTGCAAAACAAACCGCACCTACGGGCGGTCCAAAGGATACAATAGCGCCACAACTGGAAAGTTCTAATCCCGAAAAAAATGGCGTTAATTTCAAGAGTGATGAAATACAATTAACATTTGATGAGCCCGTTCAACTGAATAATCCCCGCGAACAGCTGATCATCACACCCGGTGTTGGTAAAAAGTTTGAACTAACAACAAGAAAAAATAAGGTAATACTCAAGCTAAATGCAACCTTACAAGAAAACACTACCTACAACATTAACTTCCGGGAAAGCATACAGGATCTAACCGAAAAAAATCCTGCTAAAGTCAAACTGGCATTCAGCACTGGTTCATACATTGACTCTTTAAGTATAACCGGCCATGTTACGGATGTTCTCACAGATCAAAAACTTAAGAATTATACCGTTGCCATGGTCCAGGCCATCGACACGTTCAATATTTTTAAACATCCTGCCTCCTGGATTTCAATCACTGACGATGCAGGAAAATTCTCAATTGAAAATCTTAAACCGGGAGACTACTTCTTGTACGCATTTGAGGACAGAAACAAAAATCTGATTGTCGACAGTAAAACTGAAAAGTATGGATTCAAGAATGACAATATTACATTGACAAAAAAGACTGACTCTGTTAAGCTGTCCGTATTTAAACTTGACGCCAGTAACTTAAAACTTCTCTCAGCCCGCCCGACATTTGCTTATTTTAACATTCGTACTTCTAAAAGTTTAGTAGATTATAAGTTATCTCCGGAATCCAACTCTGAAAAAATATTGTCAGTCCAGGAATCAGATCTCTCTACAATTAAAGTGTACAACACAATCCCTGGATTAGATAGTCTGCAGGCCAGGTTACAGGCAAGTGACAGTATCGGAAATAAAATTGATACTCTCCTCTATATTAAGTTTGCTAAAAAGGAATCAACCAAAGATAAATTTTCAGTAAACATAGAATCACCTACCCTCAATGAACATAAATCACTGCTAACCGCAACCGTACACTATAGTAAACCGGTAATTGATTTCAACACAGACAGCATTTATATACAGGTAGATTCAGTTAATCGAATCACCTTTTCCAAAAATGATTTCACGTGGAATACCCAATTAACCAAACTGAGCATCCGTAAAAAACTGGACGCAATATCAAAACCGCCAGTAGCTCAGCCCACTCAAAAAAGCGGAGGTCGAATGTTGCAGGAAAAGAAAAATGAAAACTTTGTATTGACCAAGGGGTCTGCCCTATCCGTTGAAGGAGACACTATTATCCGGGCATCAACGCCTGTCAAAAAAATTATAGCTGAAGAACTTGCTTCAGTTTCTGTTAAGATTCAAACAAAGGAAAATTTTATCCTTCAATTATTAGACAAAAACTACAAGTTGATTGAAGAATCCGCCAATATCAAAAACCACATTTTCGAGAACATTACTCCAGGAACATATTTCATGCGAATAATCATTGACGTCAACAAAAACGGAAAATGGGATGCTGGTAATTACAAAAACCGAACTCAACCCGAACCCATAGTCTATTACACTAACCCAAAAGGTGGTAAAGATATTTACCTGAAGGCTAACTGGCAGGTGGGTGATTTGTTGATATCGTATTAATAAGCTGTGGACAACTGTTTACAAAACGACCACAAATACTACAATCAAACAGAAATCCAGGAAACCAGGAGTTGCCCGTTGATAAATTAAGAGTTAACAACAAACGCTAACAGTCCGTTTAATAAACAAAAAACTTATCAACACGCCAAAAAAATGTTGATATTCACATAACCAACTGATACTATGAAGTATACAATCAACATGTTACTAACAGGAAATGAACATGTATTAATGATTTGAAGTTATCCACAAACCAACATGGCTAATAGTAATTATAATATATATATAAATACATTAATAATAAGAACGCTGTGTCTGTGTATAGGCTTTTTAACTTTTTTAAGCTTTCAAGTTCTTTCGAAAAATCAGGCAGACATTCAACTCGCACATGAGTATTTATTAAAAGGCGAAAAACGGAAAGCGCTCGAACTTTATCGCGAGCTCGCAAAAAATGATACAAACCTTCCGTACATACAAAACAATTATTTGAACGCACTGCTGGATTTATCTGAGACGGACGAGGCGCTGAATTTTTTGAAAAAATTAATAAAGAAGAATCCTGATAATCTATTCTACAAGATCGATGTGGGCGTTGTTTATCTGCGGACGGGAGATGCTGTTAGGGCTGATAAACATTTCAGAGACTTGATTCAGGAGAATAAGGCCGGTGTGTCGCAAATCAAGCTTATGTCGGATTACTTCGCGAGCAGATCGCTGGGTGAATATGCAGTTTTGGCACTTTCCGAAGCGCGCACTTTTTTAGGGAACCCTTATTTGTTTTGTCTTGAGTTGGCCATGCTGTACCGGATACAGGGACAAAAAGATAAAATGGTTCAGGAGTATTTAAATTATGTAACCCAGGCATCAGCAAACATTCAATTCGCAAAAAATCTGATGCAGGCGATCCTGACCAAGCCGGATGAACTGGAAACCCTTGAAAAAATCCTTTATGAACGGGTTCAAAAAAATCCGGACGTAGAAGCTTATGCTGATCTGCTCATTTGGGTAACAATGCAACAGAAAAACTTCCACGCGGCTTTTATCCAGGCCCGGGCTTACGATCGGAGGTATAAAAAAATGGGAGAGAAGAGTATTGAGGTTGCGAAGGTGGCGATCGACAATGAAGATTTTGACAATGCCATTAAAAGCTATCAATACGTAGTAAAGGAATATCCGGGAGGACCTTATTTCTTGCAGGCGCAGCTCGGACTCATGCGCACCCGCGAGGCCAGAGTTCGGAATATGTATCCTGTAAGTAAAGACTCCGTGCAAAGTCTGATTGTTGATTACAAAAAATTCATTTCCGCATACCCCGACAATACCAATTCGCTTGAGGCAAAACGAAACGAAGCAATCCTGTATGCCACCTATCTCAATGAGATAGATAAAGCCATTGCAACGCTGGAGGAATTAATTGCGAACCCCCGAACATCGCTGCAGCTGAAATCAAAGGCCAAGTTGGATTTGGGAGATATTTATTTGCTGAAGGGTGAACCGTGGGAGTCGACCTTATTATATTCTCAGGTTGAAAAATCGCTTCAAGAAAACCCGGTTGGCTACGAAGCAAAACTCAAAAACGCGAAGCTCTCCTACTACAAGGGAAATTTTCAATTGGCCCAGGAACATCTCGACATTTTAAAAGAAGCAACAACCCGCGAAATCGCAAACGATGCGATGGAGCTCAGCATGCGCATCAAGGAAAATATTGCTTTTGATTCTACCGGAGCAGCACTGAAAGCGTATGCGGTTATCGAATTACTTCTTTACCAGAATAAAACGGAGCAAGCCCTGATAGCAATTCAATCGCTGAAACAAGGGACCTCAACAGGTAGTGATTCTGCAACAAACCGACTTTCGTTTTCGAACCATACAATCCTGGATGATGTGTATTGGCTTGAAGCGAATATCCGAATGCAACGCGGTGAGTTCAACGAATCAATTACTTTATTACAACGAATTCTGGATGAATTCCCTGAAGATATCCTGGTAGATGATGCCTACTTTTTACAGGGTGAAATTTATGAACGCCAGCTTCAAAACAAAGACAAGGCGATGGAGGTCTACCGCGAATTCCTAAACAAGTTTCCCGGAAGCGTGTTTGCTGCTGAAGCCAGAAAGCGTTATCGCGTTTTACGCGGAGATTTTAAAGACGAAAAACTTCCCCAAAGCTAGGCCTAGCCTTCTTTCTTCTTCGTAAATTCATAGGCTTAACCCCCACTCATGAAGACTTGGGTTACCTGCTGCCTATTGCTATTGCATTTACAAAACATCGCGCAGACCGAGAGGAAAGAACTTTACCCATCCCGGTACTCGAATTCAAATTGCGTGATTGATCAAGCCGCGATTGACTCACTCGTTGTATTAACCGAAACAAAAAAAGATGACACGCTGAAAGTTTTTTGGTTCAACCAGATCGCTTCGTTATACCACTATTGCAAAAGTGATTCGGCACTTTATTATGGCAACCAAGCGCTATCCCTTGCGGAACAACTTCAGTACCCTCGAGGTATTTGCGAATCAAACGAATCTATCGGCAATTATTACGGAACTTTCGGGACCAACGATTTCGACCGGGCCTTGCACTTCTACAATCGGGAAGCAGAGATCGCAGAGGAGAACCATCTCAATAAAAAGCTGCAGGACGCCTACAGCTGTATACTCAATTTATATTTCTACGTTGGCGATTTTCCAAACGCAATGAAAGTTTCAACGAAGGCCTTAACGCGAGCGGAAGCAAAAAACGATTCTTCGAAAATAGCTTATTACAATAATCTGCTTGGGTTCATATACCTCCGCCAGGGCAACCCTAGAGACTCAAGAAAATTTTATCAAAAATATTTAAATACTGCATCATCGATTAAGGATAGTATTATGATGATGGACGCAAGCGTGGGCCTTGCAGAAATCTTGTTATATGAAAAAAAACCACGCGAAGCCATACCAATTTTCCGTCAGGCCTTATCTTTTTATGAGAAATGCATAACGTTAGGAGTTTACTATAAGAGAGACCGTATTCCATATATGTTGTTTTCGTTAGCAAAAGGATATCGTGATGCGGGTGACAATAACGAAGCTTTAAAATACAGCCTCAGAGGATTTGCATGCTCCGATGAAATTCAATTTAATACCTATGACCTCGCTAACTATTATATCGTGATTGGTGAGGTTTATGAAAACCTGGGTCAATGGAATAAGGCACTCGAGACATTTCGACTTGGACTCAACCTTTCCGTAAAAATAAAGCATGCCGAAAATGTGCGCGATGCATTTCAAGCGATGTCGCGAATTTATGCGAAACGAAAAATGTTTGACAGCGCATTTTACTATGAGCGCAAATTTGAATTCATGAAGGATTCGATCACCAATGTCAGGATCAGGAGAGAAATAGAGCAGATTAATGCCGAGTACAACATTGCAAAAAAAGACCAGGAAATTCAGCAACAGGAACAGCTTCACCAGGCAGAAACTTCTACACAGCGCATTATCACAGGAAGCATAATTGCCTTTTTCTTGCTGATATTGATGATAGGAGCATTGAGTTACAATAGATACAGGCTAAAACAGCGATCAAAATTTCAGGAAGAACTTAACCGTAAACAAAACGAGTTGTTTAATACGGTCACCACAATTCAGGACAAGGAGAGAAAACGAATCGCGCAAGACATCCACGACCAGGTTGGATCAGTACTGTCGGCAGCGAAACTTCAATTATCCGGATTAGAAGAATTGAAAAGTCAATTAACTGAAGATCAAATCCGGAAGTACGCCTCCGCTATGACGCTTATGGACCAGGCAGCTGAGGAATTGCGAAATATTTCGCACAACCTGATGCCGGCAACGCTTTCGCGCCTGGGGTTGGTAGCTGCACTGCGCGGATTGTTTGATAAGATTTCTGAATATTCTAATCTCAGAATAAATTTTAACTCACACGGTTTTGAAAAGCGTATAGAAGAACCTGCAGAAATAAATATTTACCCAATTGTGCTGGAGTTGATCAATAATGTTGTGAAGCATGCTCAAGCATCGGAAGCAACCATTCAATTAATAAAATATCCGACATACATCAACATCAGTGTGGAGGACGATGGTAAGGGTTTTGATGTCGAAAGAGCTAAAGCATCTGAAAACGGAATTGGGATGCGAAATTTGATTTCGAGAATTGAATATTTGAATGGTACGTTAAACATTGATTCAGCAGAAGGTAAAGGAACGACCATTATGATTGATGTGCCGATTGCAACATGATACCAATAATATGGTATTGTTTGCTGAACAAGAGTAAACAAAATTTGAATGCTCAGAAAACCTAATCATATGAGAAACATCAGGCTGCTCATTGCGGATGACCACCATCTGTTTTTGGATGGCATTGTTTCTTTGTTAGGAACAGAAAAATCATTTCTGATTGACATCGCCAACGATGGTTACGAAGTACTGGATAAAGTAAGCAAGACTGATTATGACGTTTGCTTGTTGGATATCGGAATGCCGAAGCTAGACGGAATCGCAACGGCAAAAGCGCTAAAAGAAAAAAAATCACCGTTAAAAATCATTATCCTCTCAACGTACAACGACAAAGAGATCGTTTCGGAAATGATGAAACTTGGTGTAGCAGGCTACTTATTAAAAAACTGCTCGAAACACGAACTGGTTGACGCCATTCAAAAAGTGACAGAAGGTGGTAAGCATTTTAGTGAGGAAGTGCAGAATACAATTGTTAATCAGTTCACCACATACCTGACGCAACAAAAAACTAAAGCGGAAAAAATTCTTACCCCCCGCGAAATAGAAATCGTTCAGCTG
>DASTYM010000520.1:0-8762 GCA_035764995.1 Cyclobacteriaceae bacterium
ATTAACTATAAAACGTTGATCATAACCACTCTTTCCGTTGTCTCAGCTTACGTATGCTTTCACCTGGGACTGCTGGCAAAATTCCCGGATATGCTTGTAGGGGTTGCCATTGTTTTCCCGGTGGTGTTTTCCATTAGTGCCGCCTACACCAGGAGAGAGGTTGCGCTACAAAGATTCTCCGATTTTAAAGGTCATGCCATTGCTATTTATTATGCATCACGTGACTGGACAACCGACAATGATCATGAATTACCAGCACGTGTTCGTGAGCTTGTACGGGAACTCCTGGTGAGAATCAGGGTCATGTTTACGGCCTCTAAGCGAAAAGATTGGGAAGAGAATGAGAAAGCTATTTATGAATTGTTCTCTCAGCTGTCAGCCCTTTCAGTTGAATTTCGCAAACATGGTGTGTTAAGCAGTGACACCTCACGGGTTGCCCAGTATCTCAGTAAAATGATTATTGCATTTGATAACCTGAAAATTATTCAGGTGTATCGCACACCAGTTACATTACGCGCATATAGTAAAGTGTTTATCTACGTGTTCCCGATTATTTACGGTCCCTACTTTGCAAGTACCTTTAAGGATTACTCAGCTCATCTGGAATATGTTATGCCGATTCTTTACAGCTTTATACTGGTGAGCCTCGATAATATCCAGGACCACCTCGAAAACCCGTTCGATGAGGTGGGTGAAGATGATATCCGGATCGAAGAAAAAGAAATTGTTGCCTTGATGCAGTAACATGAAACCAGGTGCTGACGCTGATACCGGAGTTCGGAAAGGAAGACCCTGGTTTCTTGTGTTTGGTTTAAGCCTGTTGGCGCTCGCCATATTCTGGTCTGTTGATCCGTCTTTCGTTTATTTCACCCTCTCGATTGCTGTCTTTAGTCTGTTTAAAATACTTCAGCTAAAAGCCCTGACGCGCGAAGATTCCGCCAATTCCAATCAAGGTTCGTTTGAGAGGTCCTACGAATCATACAAGCCAACCGCAGCCTGGCTTTTTTGGCAAGACATAAAAGAAATTTTCAGAAAGGATTCCAGGGGGCCACAATCACCTCAGCAAGCCAGGGTATTGGTCATGTTGGTGGCAGGTTTTATCGGGGCAATTTTTATGATCATCATTCTTGCCTCGTTGTTTAGCAGCAATGATGTTGAAGATTCGATGGCGTATTATCAACAAGCTACGGATTATTACAACAATCAGCAATATGATTCAGCTGCTTATTATTATAAGCTTGCACAAATAGGTGATCCGGAAAATGCGGAGTTATATTTCGAACGCGGTAATGCCTTTTTAAACGGAAATAAAATGGACTCGGCATTGGTGATGTATGACCAGGCACTGACTATTGACCCGCAGCATTACCGATCACAATACAACAAGGGCATCGTTTATTTTAACCAAAAGAATTATCGTCAGGCGATCGATGAGGCCCGGAAAGTCATAGCCTATAATCCGGATTATAATGATGCCATGTTATTGGTGGGTGATTGTTTTTATAATCAAAGTCAGCTTGACTCAGCTGTTCAATGGTATGAAGGTGCTTACGCAAATGGCTATCGGAGTGCAATTCTTTGTCACCTGATGGCTTATATCTACGATACGAAGGGAGATACCAACAGGGCAATTAAATTATACCGCGAAGCCATCTCACAAGACAGCACCATTGCAGACATCTATGTGCGGTTGGGAGAATTGGTGGCAGGTGAAGAAGGAAATCGCTACAGGCGCAAGGCGGCTGAACTTAAACAGCCGTAAACTATTTTTTAAGGACATCCTGATATTCAGGGGTCTTATCAATCACTGACTTTGTAAAAGGACAAAGTGGAATAATCTTCAGGTTATTTTTTCGTGCATAATCAACAGCAAAGGCGACCAATTGTTTTCCAACATTCTTTCCCCTGAGCACGTCAGAAACTTCAGTATGATCAATGATCAGCGTAGTGTCACCTGCTTTACTGAAAGTCATTTCCGCCAATCGCTGGCCATTCTCTTCAACAAAGAACGAACCCTTCGATGCCGATTCTTCAAACTTGATTTGCATTTGTTAGTACAGAGTATTGAGTATTTAGTATTGAGTAATGGGTTCCTTACGTACTAAATACTAAATACTAAATACTTAATACTATTTCGCGTAAGCCACACTTCTCATCTCCCGAATAACAGTAACCTTGATTTGACCAGGGTACTGCATATCGCGTTCAATTTTCTGAGATATTTCAAAGCTTAATTGTCCAGCACGATCATCGGTAGCTTTTTCTGCATCCACAATGACACGCAACTCGCGACCAGCCTGAATAGCATAACACTTCTCTACGCCTTCGAAGCTCAATCCCACCTGTTCCAGGTCTCTCAAGCGCTTGATATATTGCTCCATCACCTCGCGTCTTGCACCAGGTCTTGCACCGCTTATTGCATCGCAAGCCTGAATGATCGGGGAGAGGATACTGGTCATTTCAATTTCATCGTGGTGTGCTCCAATGGCGTTACAAACAACTGGGTGCTCTTTATACTTTTGCGCCAGTTCCATGCCAACAATAGCATGAGGCTTCTCTAGTTCTTCGGGCCATACCTTGCCAATGTCATGCAATAAGCCGGCACGCTTTGCCTGCTTCACATTCAATCCAAGCTCTGACGCCATAATGGCACACAGGTTGGCAACTTCGCGTGAGTGCTGTAATAAGTTTTGTCCGTACGATGAACGAAAACGCATACGGCCCACCATCCGAACTAACTCCGGTGCTAAGCCATGAATTCCTAAATCAATAACTGTACGTTCACCGATCTCTACAATTTCATCCTCGATGTTCTTGGTGGTCTTTGCCACAATTTCTTCAATACGTGCCGGGTGAATGCGTCCGTCCTGAACCAGGCGGTGCAATGACAAACGAGCAATTTCCCTGCGAACCGGATCAAAGCCTGAAATGATAATTGCTTCTGGTGTATCGTCTACAATAATTTCAACGCCTGTTGCCGCTTCCAGCGCACGGATGTTACGTCCTTCACGGCCAATTACTTTTCCTTTGATGTCGTCACTTTCAATATTGAAAATCGATACACAGTTTTCGATTGCATGTTCGGTGGCGGTACGTTGAATTGTTTCAACTACTATTTTCTTAGCTTCCTTGGTGGCCGATAGTTTGGCTTGCTCCATAATTTCCTTCACGAATGAGTTTGCCTTGGTTTGGGCCTCATCTTTCAAGGATGCCAGCAATTGCTCACGCGCTTCATCAGCTGTTAATTTCGAAATGCTTTCGAGTACCTGAATTTTTTGCTGATTGAATTTATCCAACTCTTCCTTGCGTTTCTTCACATTGTCGAGCTGCATGGCAAGATTCTGCTGCATTTCGGTCGTATCAGCTTCCTTGCGCTTCAGGTTTTCCAGTTCTTTGCTGAGCTGTTGCTCACGCTGTTTGATCTTCTGCTCGTTGGAGATGATCTGGTTCTTCTTTCTGTTGGCTTCATCTTCAAACTCAGTTTTCAGTTTGAGAATGTTTTCCTTGGCCTGAAGGATTTTGTCCTTCTTGATGTTTTCGGATGTGATTTCGGCTTCCTTTACGATAAGCGCGGCTTTATCTTCAGCTTCTGTAATACGCTTGCGAATTTTACGCTTATAAAGCATCGTACCGATCAACATACTGAGCGCAATTGTACCTGCTGCACAACTGATCGCTATAATGATAATCTGTGACATAAATAAAAAAGTTGAGGGTTAGGGACTACCCTGAAGAACTTGGAAGAAGTACGAGGTGAAGAAGTCTATAGGATAGACTGTGCGACTAAGTGATTCAGATGGGTCACTTTTTCAAATACAGTTTGATCAATTACCTGGTGCGTTTCTTCTGAAGCCATTTTCTCTACCAGGCTGTCGAAGGCGACCATCGCCAACAGGTCTTGTTTATCGTCTAGCCCAAACTGCTCTTTGTAAGATTTTAATTTTTCGTTGATAATTCTGCTCGCGTTTCTAACCCTTTCTTCATCAGCACTCTTAACCTTCATCGGGTATTCGCGGTCAGCTATCTTAATTTTTATTGAGAGTTCTTCCATTAATTAAATCTTACAGTCAGTTATCGGCTTAAATAAGCAATACACTTATCAATTTCCCGAATGTAATCGTCTACTTTCTTCTTCAACTCCGAAACACTTCCGTCTTCCGGATTAATATTATCTACAATTTTAGAGATTTTAATTTGATTTTTAAAATTATACAGTTGCTCGTCACGGCTCTTCATGCCTGACTTAAGCTCCTGATTTTCAGTTTTAAGCGATTTGATCTCTTCTTTCAGGCCTTTGTGTTCGTTGATGAGCACTAAAATTTTGCGCTCCAAGCCATTTAGGTTAGTTTTTAGGATTTCCTGGTCCATGCAATCAATTTTTTAGGTTGGCTAGTTGCCACTTCAAGTTTGTTAAAATCCTGCCCCCCAGTTCTTTTATTTCCGGATGACGGCTCCCAATGTTTGCTCGAAAGCGGCCATCAGGCGGTTCATCGTTTTATCAATTTCCTCGTCCGTCAGGGTCTTATTTTCATCCAATAAGGTAAAACCCAGTGCGTATGCCTTCTTTCCGGCCGGAAGGTTCTTTCCTTCATACACATCGAACGCAATGATCTCTTTAATCAGTCGTTTTTCTGTTGTCAATACCATTTTCCGGATCTCATCAAAGCTCACGTTTTTGTCTAACACAAGCGACAAGTCACGTCTTACTTCCGGAAATTTAGGAACGTCTTGAATTACTAACTTAGGATTTGCTGTATTGAAAAGCAAGGCGGTATTCAGTTCTGCGTAAAATATTTCCTGACGTACGCCTAAATCCTTTAACAACGCAGGTTTTACTTTTCCTAGTATGCCAATAATTTTATTACCAACTGCAAGTTGCATTGCATATTCGAACAATTGATCGGCTACAACCTGTTGCGACACGTTGCTGATACCTGATTTTTGCAGAATGTGTGTTACCTGTTGTCCTAAATCGTGATATGTTACTGCTTGCGTTTTGTGTTGCCAGTTTTCTGTTTCAACATTACCCGATACATAGAGGGCCAGGCGTTCTTCTTCAATGTATTTACCGCTTGTTTTAAAGTAGATTTTACCAAATTCGAAAAACTTCAGGTCTTTTTGCTTGCGGTTGATGTTGTATGCGCAAACTTCCAACCCCGTGAAGAGCATCGTTTGGCGTAAAATTCCCTGTTCTTCGCTGAGTTTATTCAGAATTTCAATTGGTTCTCCTGTAAAGGTCAATTGATGCTTCTGCTGATACACTGCGTTAGTCAGCGAATTCGTCCAGATTTCATAAAATCCATTTCCCACCAGCATTTGTCCGATGGTGTTTTTGAATTTATTGATGTCCTTTTCGGGAAACTCTGCAATGAAATCTGATCCTGCGAAATCATTCAGTTCAATATTGTTGAAACCGTAAATGCGCAGAATTTCTTCAACAACATCTGCCTCCTGAACAACATCTACACGGTAAGGTGGAACAGAAACCGTATAGCGATCATCCTTTTTATTGATCACTTCAATGTCCAGACGGGTCAGGATGCCGAATACTTCCTCTCTCGGAATTACTTTTCCGATTAACCGGTTTACGTTTTTATCTTTTACCTCAATGATCCGGTTTTCAATTTTTGTTGGATAAATATCAACGATCTCCGATGACACTTCTCCGCCTGCAAGTTCTTTGATCATTAAGGCGGCACGCTTTAAGGAATATACTGTCAGGTTTGGATCAGGTCCACGTTCGTTACGGAAAGATGAATCCGTTTTTATACCATGATGCAAGGATGTCTTCCGAATATAATCGGCCGAGAAATGCGCACTTTCTAAAAATAGATTCGTTGATTTTTCAGTGATGCCTGAATGCATTCCGCCAAAGACACCTGCAATACACATCGGCTCATTTGCATTGCAAATCATCAGGTCGTTTCCAGTGAGTTCGCGTTCCTTGCCATCAAGCGTTGTGAATTTTGTTCCGGGAACCACCGTCTTAACAATGATTTTATTGCCGGCTATTTTATCAGCATCGTAAGCATGCATCGGCTTCCCCATTTCATGGCAAACAAAATTGGTGATGTCAACAATGTTATTAATTGGTGTGAGGCCAATGGCCAGAAGTTTGTTCTTCAACCATGCCGGAGATTCTTTAACAGTCACACCCGTCATGGTTAAACCCGAAAAGCGATGGCAGGCTTCGCTATTTTCTACCGTTACAGCAATGTTTAATTTGTTGTTGTCAATTTTAAAGGCATCAACCGATGGCCAGCGCACTTCTCTTTTTTGAGAAGCTTTGATATCGCGTGCAACGCCAATATGAGATGCGGCATCTATGCGGTTCGGAGTAAGGCCGATTTCAATAATATGATCGGATTCAATCTTAAAATATTCTGCTGCCGGTGTTCCTGCTTTTGCATTTTTGTCCAACACCATAATACCAGCATGACTTTCACCTAATCCGATTTCATTTTCAGCACAAATCATTCCCTCCGATTGTTCGCCACGAATTTTTGCTGACTTAATCGTGAAAGGTTCGCCTTTTGTCGGGTACACAGTTGCTCCAACATTGGCTACAACAACCTTTTGGCCAGCTGCAACATTGGAAGCGCCACATACGATAGCGAGTGGTTTTTCTCCTCCCACATTGACAGTGGTAAGCGAAAGCTTATCGGCATTTGGATGTTTGGTGCAGGTTAATACTTCACCGATGACCAGTCCCTTCAGACCACCTTTAACGGTCTCAAAAGGCTCAACACTCTCCACCTCTAATCCGGTTGATGTAAGCAGTTTACCGATATCTTCAGGGGATTCGGGGATGTTAATGTATTCTTTAAGCCAGTTGTAGGAAATAGTCATCGTTTAAAGCTCTGTAAGAGAGCAAAAATAAAGAAAACGCGGGTACCTGAAACTATCGCAGCAACTCTTTCAGGTCTTTTTCGCTGGCTGTTAGCAGGCCTACTTTGGGCAGGCGCTTCGTAAGTTCGCGCCAGTTTGCGTCCTTTTTATAGATTGACTGCAACATGGCCGATGCCTTGCTGATTTCTTTCTCGTTGGCCAGCGTAATGGCAGTCCAGTACTGCATTTCCAGGTTATCGGGGAACATCTTCATGGCCTTGTTGTATTCGTCCATGGCGCTTTGCATTTCATTCTTCTCCACATAGTAATCGCCTTTATTCATGTGCTCGTAGGCGCGATAAACTTTTACCAACCGTTCGATTTCCTGGATGGGTTCGATGGCATCATCAACACGAAGGTCGAGGAGTTTGTCATTCCAGGGAGTTGCTGTTCTTTCCGGTGCTACAATCAATAAGGCAGCAGATTGCTTTCCACGAATATCACCACCTGCCAGCTGCGCAGCTTTTAAAACTGCCACAAGACGCTCAGCAAGCTGTAAGGTGCTATTTGTTTTCCACGCGTTTTCCATGGCAGGAACCACTTTGTCGTTCAACATCATGTTTGCCTGAACAGAAAAATTTTCTCCGTTTGCATGCCCGGCAACATCAATACAGGTTTTCCCGGTGTGTGTAGCAACACGGCCTTGTTTATCCAGGATGGCAACTTGTCGGAAGTCTTTTCCGGTGTCATCACTCAGTAGCAGATCAAGTGCTTCTTGTGGTGATTTCCCTTCTTTTAACAGCGCTAATCCACGCAAGCCAAAAGACTTATTGGTGAACGATTGAGTTGCAACCACACCCACACCCGCTTCACCCCACGAAACACCTGTGCCTACACTAAACCAATGGCTTTGAACGGCAACAGCCATCTCACCTGTGTTGGGGTCGCGGGCAACGATTGAGAAGGTGTGTGCTAATGGATCGGTCGGTTTTACCGCTTGTGCTATGCATGGAAGCATGGCGAACATCGCAAGGAGTAACAAGTTGGAACGCATAGGTGAAGGTTTAAAATAGTATGAATAAAAATGGGTGAAATTACCTCACCCATTTATAATTAATTCGTGTTGTTATTAGCGTTTCGCTACAAACACAAAGTCGCTGCCCGGTGCGTTATCACCAAATTCTCCAGAGCGAGGGGCGATCTTCAATCCCTCCACATACGAGAGCAGTTCGCTCATGGTGAGTACCTGATCTTTTCCACCGTTGCTTCGTAAGGCTTCTAATATTTTACGGGCAAAGGGTGAGTGCGAACCTTTGATACCATCAGAAACATAAGTCTTTCCTCCTGATGTTAAGTAGCGTCTTGTTTTGTATGTGAGTTTACGCGAAACAATTTCTGCCTGGCTTGCTTCTTTGTAAACTTCATCCTGTTCCCCGCGTGATGATGCCAATGTTTGATCGAATGTTCCGCCAAAGCAAACGTCCATGCACAGGAAAATATGTTCGCTTGGGATGTTGTTTACAATGGAACGTAGGCGGTTGTGTGAGAGGTATGAGGTTTTCGCTTCATCATTTGCTTTGGAGTCTTTTGTTACCACGTAGCCCTCACCAAAAGTTTGGTCGTATTGTCCATGTCCTGCAAAGAAAATAAATAACTGATCAAGAGGTTTGTATTTTTTTTCAGCGTATTCCCTCAGTTTCTTTACAACAGTTTCCTGGGTGGCATTTTCTACGATATCCACTTTGTAACCATACCGCTCCTGAAGTTCTTTCGCAATCATGCGGCTGTCAAATACCGGATTCACCAGACTTGACCAGTGGTCATACTCATCGGTCGCAAAAATTAGCGCATAATCAGTGCGATCAAGTTTCGAAGCATCGGCAAGTGAAGCACTCCCAACACGAATGGTACGCTTACTGATGGTTTTTGTGCCG
>DASTYM010000521.1:0-4171 GCA_035764995.1 Cyclobacteriaceae bacterium
AGAGTTGGTAAAAGTTGGAAGAATTGCAACTGGCGTTGTGGTGATATTGGGTATGATCTGGATACCGATGATGGGTAGAATTTCGGGCACGCTCTATACTTATTTGCAAAGTGTTCAATCCTATTTAGCGCCACCAATTGCTGCAGTGTTCCTGTTGGGTGTGTTCTATAAGCGCATCAATGCAAAAGGCGCCATGACCGCCATGACAGTTGGATTTATCATTGGCGCTTTGCGGATTGTTTTAGAATTGAGCAAAGATTCGCTTTCAGGATTCCTGTATTCTTTTGCAACAATCAACTTCCTTTATTTCTGTATTCTGTTGTTCCTGTTTAGTGTAGCACTGATGGTAGTTGTAAGCTTAATGTCACCGCAACCATCAGAAGAACAATTGAAAGGCCTTACCTATGGAACTACAGTTGCTGAAGATAAGGAACGCTCACGCGCCAGCTGGAATCAATGGGATGTAATTCTGTCGTTGATTGTGGTTGCAATTATCGTGAGTGTATTTATGTACTTCTCACCGATTGGCGTGGGATAGACCTTTGCGTCTTAGCGCCCCTGCCGGTAGGCAGGGGCGCTAAGACGCAATAAGACGCTAAGACATTCATCTAGTAAGTATATGAGAATAATTTTAACACTCTACCTTTCTTGTTGTGTAGTTGCTTTATTTGCTCAAAACAAAGTAACGCTCAAGGCTCCGCAATCTGAAATTCAAATTAGCAAGCACATCTATGGCCACTTTGCCGAACACTTGGGAAGATGTATCTACGATGGTATTTACGTAGGAGAAAGAAATTCTTCTATCCCAAATACCAGCGGTGTGCGGAATGATGTGATCAAAGCGCTGAAGGATTTGAAGATACCAAACCTCCGGTGGCCAGGCGGTTGTTTTGCAGATACGTATCATTGGAAAGATGCAATCGGTCCAAAGAATGAAAGAAAGCATATTGAAAATTTATCGTGGGGGAATGTGAGGGAGGACAACAGTTTCGGAACAAATGAATTCCTGAACATGTGTGAACTGCTCGGTGCGGAGCCCTATCTGGCTGTGAATATGAATACAGGAACAGTACAAGAAGCAGTGGAGTGGGTTCAGTACACCAATCATAAAAATGGAACGAGCTATTTAACCGACATGCGCGAGAAAAGCGGACGTGAGAAACCATGGAATGTAAAGTATTGGGGAATTGGAAATGAATCGTGGGACTGCGGTGGCGCAATGACAGTGGATCATTATATCAATTTGTATAAGCAATACGCGACTGCCGTGACATCGTATGGCAACACCGAGAAATTATTCAGAATTGCTGTTGGGCCTGGTTCACCAAATTATGCGTGGACCGAAGCCATTATGAAAAATATTCCTGCGAGACGATTTGAAGGGGTATCGATTCATCATTATTCGGTTATCAATTGGAGCAAGAAAGGTTCATCTTCACAGTTTTCGGACGAAGAATATTTCAAAACCATGCAACAAGCCTGGCGAATGGAGGAGATGGTTGCTAAAAATTGTGAAGTAATGGATAAATACGATCCAGAAAAAAGAGTCGCGCTTATTGTTGATGAATGGGGAGGGTGGTATGATACTGACCCAAATGGAAATGGACAACTATATCAGCAAAACTCAATTCGCGATGCCATGATTGCCGGGCTAAGTCTAAACATTTTCAACAATCATGCAGATCGGGTGAGAATGGCAAACCTGGCACAAATTGTCAATGTTCTTCAATCAGTTATTCTTACCAACAAGGAGAAAATAATCCTCACACCAACCTATCATGTGATGGAAATGTACAATGTTCATCAGGATGCAACCTTGGTTCCGCTGGAACTTACTTCGAATGACTTTGTGATCAACAACGAAAAAATTCCAGCTGTTTCTGTTTCGGCT
This sequence comes from Cyclobacteriaceae bacterium, assembly GCA_035764995.1. GTDB lineage: Bacteria > Bacteroidota > Bacteroidia > Cytophagales > Cyclobacteriaceae > UBA2336. The sequence continues at coordinate 1,892 of DASTYM010000521.1, forward strand.
TCGAAAGATTCATCAGGCAAGATGCATATTTCGCTTACCAATATTGATAACAAAAATATCCAGGAAATAGAAGTTAGCCTATCGAATTTTAAAGCCACCAAAGTATCTGGACGAATTTTAACCTCAGCAAAAGTTCAAGATCATAATACGTTCGACAATCCAACCAAGGTGACACCGAAGCCTTTCAAAGATGCATCTCTTTCAAAAGGGAATTTAAAAGTAAACCTGCCTCCGAACTCGGTGGTTGTTTTAGAATTAGTTGAATGACGAAACGAACTCTTTGGGTCTTTGCGCCCCTGCCTACCGGCAGGCTAGGTTTGCGTGACAGTTTTCACGCTAAGACGCAAAGCCGCAAATAAGACGCTAAGACAGTCTCTAATAAAGGTGGCGAATAATGTTGATGAAAAGTAACCTTTGCGTCTCTGCGCCCCTGCCTACCGGCAGGCAGGTTTGCGGTGAAAAAAATTCTCGCAAAACCGCTAAGTCGCAGTAAGACGTTAGACAGTTTAATAAAGGTGGCGAATAATGTTGATGAAAAGTAACCTCTGCGTCTCTGCGCCTCCGCGGTGAAAAAAAATTCTCGTAAAGTCGCAAAGAAATGCTAACGGATAGAGAACCTATAGATGGTAGTCTGCCGGTATTTTTCCCCCGGTAGTAAAATGGTATTTGGGAATGAAGGTTGGTTAGGTGAATCGGGGAAGTATTGGGCCTCCAAACACATACCCGCATGTTTCGGGTAAACAACTCCGCCTTTACCTCTTAGCGTTCCGTCTAAGAAGTTTCCAGAATAGAATTGAACGCCACATTCCGTTGTAAGCAGCTCAAGCTGTCGTCCGCTTTGTGGATCATAGAGTACAGCGGCCAGTTCCAGATTTTTCGCGCGCTTGAGCACATAATTATGATCGTATCCGACCGGTGGCCCACCGGGCACCTGGTTCACCTCAAGGCCAATTCGTTTTGCTGTCGTAAAATCAAATGGCGTTCCTTTAACAGCCAGAAGTTTGCCAGTGGGAATCAACGTGCTGTCGACCGGGGTAATGCTGTCGGCTGCAATCTTCAACTCATGATCGAGGATTGTGGCATTTTTTCCTGCTGATAAATTGAAGTAGGGGTGATGTGTCAGGTTAACGGGAGTCGGTTTGTCCGTAGTGGCGGAATATTCTAATTGAATCGAATTATCTGAGTTGAGCGTGAGCGTAAATTCGACTTTCAAATTTCCTGGAAAACCTTCTTCACCATCGGGGCTTGTGTAGCTCATTAAAACACTGCTGTCGGAGAAAATTTTTGCATCCCATACTTTGCGATTAAAACCGACAGTACCTCCATGTAGCATATTCTCACCGTTGTTTGCCGATAGTTTGTATGTCTGATCACCAATCCTGAAAGACGCTTTACCAATGCGATTTGCATAACGGCCAACAATTGGTCCCATGTATGGATTTTCTTGTTGCATGTGGCCTGCCAATGAATCGAAGCCCAGTAACACATTACCCAGGCTTCCAGCTTTGTCGGGAACAATGATATCCGTAATAGTGCAACCGTAGTTGATCACTTTTACAATCATGCCTGCTTTGTTCTGCAGCGAGTATTGCATAACATTTTTACCATCAATTGATCCGTATGGCTTGGCATTCATAGCTGTATATATTGATATTTCATTTTTAGGTTGACAACACAAGGTGGCAATCGCGATAACAAAAATGAAGAACCGATTCATGTTCTTTCTGTTATTGATTCGTTAATTAATTGGTCCGTTACGATGATTATATTTTCTTGGTGACATTCAGGATATCCTCTTTCATAGCCTCCAATGTAATAAATTTTGATGGATTGAAAGCCACCCAGGCTACAGAGACATCTAGTAAGTTTGAATAGGTTGTACCATTCATAAAAACAATCCAAGATTTTCCTTATATCGTTCGCACAGAAATTTGTGCAGCTTGATTGCTGAATTTCTTCCTGCTCCACCAAAAGCCAGTAAGCAAACAGTTCCACCATTTCCCCCTCCGGTGACCGCTAAGTGGTTAAAAATGCGCAATCTAAGAAGTACAATGCATGATAGCCCAGCGCTACATCAGGGTAAGGGAAGCCTACAGAATGAAATGGAAGGGTTCCGAAGAAGTTCAATCCGTGCGGATAAAAAATGTCCAAAAGGACTCCTTCGGAGAAACTAAAAACAACTATAAAATCGTTAACTTTACAGAACCAATTTTTGAAGAGCATGAATATCCAGGCAGAGAAATTAGACATCATACAGTGGCTTGCAAAAGTCAATGACAG
>DASTYM010000522.1:0-10781 GCA_035764995.1 Cyclobacteriaceae bacterium
TTGGTTCCCTGGTGCAGCTCATCTGCACGGTGCCAACCTTAACTCGTTTGTTCGTCACGACTCTAAAATTTTAGGCTGTAAAATTAGTAATTAAGTCGGCAAAAAAAGTGTTGCATACAATAAGAAGTAGGCAGTAGGCAAAATGCAATAGGCAATGGGCTATTGGCAGTTAAATATTTAAAAATTGGTAATATTCTAGCTTCGGTGAATAGACGATTGTCAACATATTAACTGTGCATTGCTAACTGTCAGTTGCCTACTGCCAACTGATTAATCTGTACAAACGAGGCGTCCTTGGTTTCTAACTGGGAATCACCCATGAGCCACTCATCTACCGCCCGTGCCGCTTCGCGCCCTTCAGAAATTGCCCACACAACAAGTGATTGTCCCCTTCGGATGTCACCCGCTGCAAAAACTCCTTTTTGAGAAGTCATGTACTGATTTGATTTTATATTTCCGCGGTCATCGATGGCAAGTTTGAGTTCTTGAACGAGGCCTCCAGGTTCAGCTCCGGTAAATCCAATAGCCAGCAACGCCAACTCGCAGGGTAAAACTCTTTCTGTTCCGGCAATTTCTTCGAAGCCCATTTTGCCTTCACTACTCAGTCCCCATTTTATTTCCACAATCTTTAACCCCGAAAGGTTTCCATAATCATCTTTCACAAATTCCTTTGTCAGGATCGACCATTCACGCTTTACACCTTCTTCATGCGAAGAGGATGTCATCAAGATCATGGGCCATTGCGGCCAAGGGTTATTGTCCTTTCTGGAGACAGGTGGTTGAGCCAGCAGCTCGATTTGGGTAACTGATTTCGCGCCTTGCCTGTTGGATGTGCCGACACAATCTGAGCCAGTGTCACCACCTCCAATTACAATAACATTCTTTCCTGTTGCCAGGATTTCACTTGATACGCTGTCGCCCGCAACACGCTTATTTTGCTGTGGCAGAAAATCCATCGCGAAATGCACACCGCGGACTTCCCTTCCGGGGATCGGTAAATCACGTGGCTGAGATGCACCGCCACAAACAACCACCGCATCAAAATCTTCTTGCAAATTCTTCGCACTTACGTTCACACCTACATGGGCATTTACCCTAAAAATAATTCCCTCTTTTTCCATGAGCGCAATTCTGCGGTCCAAAATGTCCTTCTCCAATTTGAAATCAGGAATTCCGTAACGCAATAATCCACCTATCCTGTCGCTGCGTTCAAAGACCGTAACCCAGTGTCCTGCTTTGTTTAGTTGTGCTGCAGATGACAGTCCTGCCGGGCCAGATCCCACAACTGCGACTCGCTTGCCAGTTCGTTTTTGTGGAATGGTTGGCTTTATGTATCCTTTCTCAAATGCAGTTTCAGCAATTGTTTTCTCAATGTATTCAATCGTAACAGGTTTGTTGTTGATACTCAACACACAACTGGCCTCGCATGGCGCAGGGCAAATTCTTCCTGTAAATTCAGGAAAGTTATTTGTCGTGCTCAGGATTTTAATAGCCTGTTCCCAATTACCATTATAAACTGCATCATTGAAATCAGGAATGTTATTTCCTAACGGACAACCATGATGGCAAAAAGGAACTCCACAATCCATACACCGAGCACTTTGCTCATTCACCTTCTCTTTCGAAAGTGGCGTGTAAACTTCTTTATAATCCTGAAGGCGTTGCTTTGGATCGCGTGAGGTCGGGCTCTCACGATCGAATTTCATAAAACCATTTACTTCTCCCATGGCTATGCTTTGATTTTAACAGTCTGGAAGTCAGAATGCTTGAGAGGTTCGGAAGTTTCTGCCTTGATAACTTTCTCGCTTTCTAACTTTTTCTGACTTCCTGACTTTTGTAAAACAGCCTTATAGTCTTTCGGCATCACCTTCACAAACAATTCAACCGCACAATCCCAATTTTCAAGAATCCAATCGGCAGGATCGCTTCCGGTATGTTGAAAATGAGTTTGGATCATCTCCTTAATTGTGATTTTATCTTCACCATCCAACGATTCAAGTTCTACCATGTCCTTGTTCACCAATCGCTCAAGGCAGTGTTCTGAATCATACACATAGGCAATTCCACCGCTCATGCCCGCGGCAAAATTTCTTCCAGTCTTTCCAAGTATGACCACCCTTCCGCCAGTCATGTACTCACAAGCGTGATCACCAACACCTTCCACTACCGCGTTGACTCCAGAGTTACGCACACAAAAACGTTCTCCCGCTTGTCCCCGGATGAATGCCTGACCAGACGTTGCCCCGTAGAAAGCAACATTACCAACGATGATATTGTCCTCAGCTTTAAAAGATGCTTCCTTATCAGGATACACAATCAGCTTCCCTCCTGACAACCCTTTTCCGAAGTAGTCATTGGCTTCACCTTCCAATTTGAAGGTTACTCCCTTTGCCACGAATGCCCCAAAGCTTTGTCCAGCTGATCCTTTAAATGAAAACTGAATCGTGTCGTGTGGAAGTCCTGTTCCTTTGTACTTTTTTGAGATTTCATTCGAGAGCAACGCCCCAGTGCTTCGATCTGTGTTGCAGATATTGAATTTACGTTCAACCTGTTCACCGTCATCCAGCGCTGGTCGGGCAAATTCAAGGAGTTTCCAATCGAGTACTTTCTCCAATTCAAAATCCTGTTCGATTTGTTTATACAATCCAACCTGATGTTGTGGAGCTTCTCTGAATAAAATTGGCGAGAGGTCAAGTTTCTTGATCTTCCAATGATTAACGTCATGGCGAACCCGTAACACATCGGCACGACCAACCATTTCATTAACAGTTCTGAATCCCAGACTTGCCATGACTTCGCGCAAATCTTGTGCGAGGAAAGTAAAAAAGTTTACAACATGGCCGGGGTCTCCTGTGAATAGCTTTCGGAGCTCAGTATCCTGAGTGGCGATTCCAACAGGGCATGTATTCAAATGACACTTGCGCATCATGATGCAGCCTTCAACCACAAGCGCTGCTGTAGCTACGCCCCATTCTTCCGCACCGAGCATGGCTGCGATTGCGATGTCGCGACCGGTTCTGATCTGACCATCGGTTTGTAGCGTCACGCGACTTCGCAAATCATTTTTAACAAGTGTTTGATGTGCTTCCGCTAGTCCCAGCTCCCACGGTAGCCCGGCATGACGAACCGAACTGATGGGAGATGCGCCTGTGCCTCCGTCTCCACCGGAAATTAAAATTGCATCGGCCTTCGCTTTCGCGACCCCAGCTGCAACCGTTCCGACTCCTGCCTGTGAAACCAGTTTTACATTGATGCGCGCCTGGCGGTTGGCATTCTTTAAATCGTAAATGAGTTGTGCAAGATCTTCAATGGAATAGATGTCATGATGTGGTGGTGGAGAAATCAATCCAACACCCGGTGTAGCGTGTCGTACTCTACCAATCCATTCGTCTACCTTGTGTCCCGGTAATTGTCCTCCTTCACCAGGCTTTGCTCCTTGCGCCATTTTTATCTGAAGCTCGTCAGCATTAGTCAGATAGTAACTTGTTACCCCAAAACGACCTGAAGCAACTTGCTTGATTGCCGAACGTTCCCAATCTCCATTTTCCTTTTTCTCAAAACGAATTTGATCTTCTCCACCTTCGCCACTGTTACTCTTGCCTCCGATCCGGTTCATGGCAATTGCAAGAGTCGTGTGAGCTTCGTTTGATATGGAGCCAAACGACATCGCTCCAGTGGCGAAGCGTTTGAAAATTTCTGTTACGGGTTCTACTTCATCCAGCGGAATGGGGTTGCGCTTTTTGAACTCCAATATTCCGCGGAAAGTGTACGTATCATTGACCTGATCATTGATCTTTTCACTATACTTTTTATAAAGCGAATAATTATTTGACTTCGTTGAGTACTGCAACAAATGAATCACCTCCGGACTAAACAAATGCTTCTCTCCTCTCCGTTTCCATTGGTAGATTCCGCCCGGTTGCAATTCCGCGGACTCATTTTGATATGCTAACCGATGACGAACCAAAACTTCCTGTGCAATGTCATCGAACGACAAACCTTCAAGACGACTAATTGTCCCCTTAAAACATTTTTCAATTACATCACTGCCAATTCCCAATGCTTCAAAAATCTGTGCCGATTGATACGATTGCAGTGTGCTAATGCCCATCTTGGACATTACTTTTAACAAGCCGTTACCGATAGCTTTCTGGTAATTGGCAAAAGCTTCGTCATCACTGATTTTCTTCGACAGAGAACCTTGCGCATTGAGAGCGTGAATCGTTTCGAAGGCCATGTACGGATTTACCGCACTTGCACCATATCCGATAATCGTTGCGAAATGGTGTACTTCCCAAACATCGCCAGCTTCAACGAGCAATCCTGTCAACGTTCGCAATCTTTTCTCGATCAAGGAATGATGAACTGCACCAATCGCCATCATACTGGGGATAGGCGCGAACTCTTCGCTTACGTTCCTGTCAGAAATAACGATGATTTTTTTTCCTTCACGAACAGCAGTCTCAGCTTCTGCGCAAATTCTCTTAATGCCTTGTTCAAGCCTTCCTGGCTTCCCATCGGCAACAAAAACAGATTTGATAACTGCATAATCGAAATCATGATCCGGCAAGTACTTCAGTTTTTCAAGATCCGTGTTTAGCAGAACAGGTTGTGATATATGAATTTGCCTTGTGTGTTGAGGCGTTTCTTCTAGCACATTCATGCTAACGCCAATCCGTGTGAACAACGACATCACCAACCGTTCACGAATCGGATCGATTGGAGGATTACTTACCTGTGCAAAATGTTGCTTGAAATAATTGGATAAATGCCGGCTTTCTTTTGAAAGAACTGCGTGTGGCGTGTCATCACCCATCGACCCAACCGGTTCGTAGCCAGTTGCTGCCATGGGTGTGATAATTGATTTAATGTCCTCCGATGTAAATCCGTAAGCTTGCTGTCGCTTCAACAGGCTTTTCTCATCATAGTTGTCGCGGAAATATGGAAGTTCAGGTTCGAGCCGGAGTTTTAATCTGTTTTCCAGAATCCATTTGTAGTACGGCTTACCTTCGAATACCGTTCGCTTCACTACGTCATCGCCCAGCACTTTTCCCTTTTCAAGATCAACCATCAACATTTTACCAGGTGTAATCCTTCCCTTCTCAAGAATCTCTTTCGGATTAACATGAAGCGCTCCCGCCTCTGAGGCAGCGATCACTCGTCCAGTTCGTGTAATACAATAACGCAGCGGACGAAGTCCATTTCGATCGAGTGTAGCACCGATGCGAGTTCCATCGGTAAACACTAATGCAGCGGGGCCATCCCACGGCTCCATCATGGAAGCATGATATTTGTAAAACGCTTTGCGATGAGGATCCATTAATTTATTGTCCTGCCACGCTTCGGGTACCAACATCATGAGCACGTGCGGTAACGACCGACCTGAAAGAACAAGCATCTCAACCAACGCATCAAGGTTTGCAGAATCTGATCCTTCGGGATTGGTGATTGGCAACAGCATTTTCAATTCAGCATCCGTAAAGCGTGTCGACTTAAACAACGCCTCCTTCGATTTCATTTTGTTTACGTTGCCACGGATTGTGTTGATTTCACCGTTGTGCGCGATATAGCGAAATGGTTGGGCTAATTTCCAGTTTGGGAACGTGTTGGTTGAGAAACGAGAGTGGACAAGCGCAAGTGCTGTCTTTAGCCGGGAATCTTGCAGGTCGTAAAAATACTTTCGGAGTTGTTCTGTTCTAAGTTGACCTTTGTAGATGATTGTTCGTGAAGAAAAACTGGGGATATAAAATTCGCGGGAACTTCCCTTGCTGTCACGTGCGATGGTGTGACTCGTATAATTTCGTAAAACAAAAAGCTTTCGTTCGAAGGCATCTGCGTCAAGGGTTTCATCTTTTGCCTTAACAAATATTTGTTCAATGATTGGTTCGACTTCTGCAGCACCCGGACCGGGAATGCTATGATCAACCGGCACTAATCGGTAGCCGATGATTTCAAGCTCTAACTCTTTGCAGTTCTTACGAAGCGCTTCTCTACAGGCGCTCATCATTTTTTTGTTACGCGGGAAGAACACCATGCCCGCTCCATACTTTCCCAATGGCGGCAGCGTGAAGCCAGCGCGGGACGCCTCTTCAACAAAGAAGTCGTGAGGGAGTTGAAGCAACACTCCGGCTCCGTCACCGGTCTTGGGGCTGCTTCCTTTACCTCCTCGATGCTCCATATTCTCGAGCATCGTAAGTGCATCTGATAATGTTTGATTTGTTTTAGCTCCGCTAATGTTGGTGATGAATCCGATGCCACAGGCATCATGTTCGAGTTCTGGAGTGTAGAGTCCCGCAGGTGGTTTCCGCAGTGATTTCTTTCTCATTATGGATTGTAGTGGTTCGAAATTAAATATTGCTTTTAGCAAAAGTATGTTAGTAATATTCTTACAAACAACACTTTTCCAAAATATTTAACCACAAACACACACTTTTTCAAAAGAAAAGTTTATGCAATCGATTTCTGAAAAATAGTTGGAGAGTTTTGGAGTGCGTCTAACACCAAACACGTCATCGCGGGCAGCATAGCGAAACGATGAGCGCGGCCCGCAATCTTCTCGATCCTCTCCCTACATGATGGTTCGCTGACACCCAATACGTCAACTGGTCACTCAGTGTGAGAAGCCAATATGAGTCATAGATAACATGGAAAAGATCGCGGATCACACTTAAATGCAATCGCACTTTCCGTCAGCGATGACAACCCTTCTACGTCATCGCGGGCAGCACAGCGAAGGGATGCGGGCGACCCGCGATCTTCTCGGTCCTCTCCTCTAACACGATAGTTCGCTGATTACCTAATACGTCAACTGCTCACTCAGTGAAAGAAGCCAATGTGAGTTATAGATAACATGGAAAAGATCGCGGATCGCACTCAAATGCAATCACACTTTCCGTCCGCGATGACATGAAAACGAGATATAGAAGAAAGTAAGAACCTTCTACGTCATCGCGGGCTGCATTGGGGAGGAATGCGCGTGACCCGCGATCTTTTCCCTTTTTTCCACTGGCCCGAAGATAGCTGATCATCCAGAAAGTCAACCGCTCATTCAGTGCTACATGATACTAGAAAAAAATATTCATCGCTTATCAACTTACTAACTTATTATAGATGACATACTACGTCTATATTCTTACTAACATAAACCACACAGTTCTCTATACTGGAGTCACAAACAATATTGACAATAGGGTCTTCCTGCATAAGGTAAAATACAATAAGGGCTTTACGGAAAAGTACAATTGTACAAAGCTGGTTTACTATGAAGAGTTCTATAGCCCCGATGAAGCAATTCATCGCGAGAAGCAATTGAAAAAGTATCGGAGAAATTGGAAGAGAGAACTCATTACTAAAATGAATCCCAAATGGAAGGATTTAAGTAATGGATGGTATGATCGGAGGGAATTTGAGTCTTTCAGGAAATCAATGCTAGGTCACTGATAACCTGGCAAAAGATCGCGGATCGCGCTTCAGCCCACCGCACATTCCGTCCGCGATGACATAAAACGAAAAGCAAGAAACCTTCTAAGTCATCGCGGGCAGCATGAGCGAGAGGGTGTGCGGTGACCCGCGATCTTCAGGCTAGTTCTAATGACAGAAAGTACATTCGGATCACGTATTACATTCACATAAAGGAAAAAAACCTGTCAATTGATATCCAAAGGGTAGATCGCGGATCGCGCTCACCCCACCACGCATCAGTCCGCGATGACGCAAAACAGGGTAGCCTTCAGTCCATGATACAACGAACTACGTCATCGCAGGCATCATGAGCGAGAGGGCGTACGGTGACCCGCGATCTTTAGGCTAGTTCTAATGACGGAAAGTACATTTGGATCACGGATTACATTCATATAAACGAAAAAATAATCAATTGATATCCATAGGGTAGATCGCGGATCACGCTCACCCCACCACGCATTCAGTCCGCGATGACATTCAAAAGCCTGAGTGGTTCTGCTTTACTCCATCAACACCGAAAGCTCGAGCCAGCGCTCGGTTTTCTGATCGAGTTGCGCAGCGATTTGCTCAAGTTGTACTCCCCAGGCAGTGAGCTGTGTGTGATCACTGCTTCCACTGTTCAGCAAGGCATTGATTTCAGATTTCTGCTTCTCAAGCCTTTCTATCTCGGATTGAAGTTGAGAGAACTCCATCTTCTCTTTGTTGGATGGCTTGCGTTTTTCGTTTGAATATTGGACAACCTGTTTTACTTCTTTCACTTCAGGCTCGTCTTCCTGCTCTTGGCCATCTGCCCAGTTCCGGTAGTCGGAATAATTACCATTGAACAATCTGATTTTTCCATCACCTTCAAATACGAAAAGCTGATCCACCAGGTGATCCATAAAATAACGATCGTGAGATACCAGCAACAAACATCCCTTGAAGTTTAGAAGAAAGTCTTCTAACACGTTTAATGTATCGATATCAAAGTCGTTGGTAGGTTCGTCAAGAATTAAAAAGTTCGGACTAGTTACTAACAGTTTTAGGAGTTGTAAACGCTTCTTCTCACCTCCACTTAGCTTATCAATGAAGTTGTATTGCTTCTCTGGCGAGAATAAAAAGGTCTCAAGAAACTTGGAGGCAGACAACTGCGAGCCATCACCCATGGTAATATATTCTGCGATAGCTTTCACTTCCTCAATTACACGGTGATTAGGGTTTAGTGTAATCGCCTCTTGCGTAAAATATCCGTACTTGGTAGTTACACCGGGAAGAATCTCCCCCGTATCAGGCTTGAGCTTTCCAGTGAGCATATCCAGAAAGGTAGACTTTCCAATTCCATTCTTTCCAACCACACCAATTCGATCGCTCTTCTTAAATACATATGAGAAATCGTTCACGATCGGAAGGGTTCCATACTTTTTGCTGATGTGATGAACTTCGAGAATCTTCCCTCCTTGCCTTGACTCTTTTACATCGAGTTCAAGTTTTTCGCGTCTTAAGTCGATAGAAGCTTTTTTCTCAAGCTCATAATATGCATCAATGCGATACTTGGCTTTTGTTCCGCGGGCACGAGGTTGCTTGCGCATCCATTCCAATTCCTTTTTCAGAAGCTGACGCGCTTTCGATACTTCAATCTTAAGCATTTCTTCACGCGCCTCCTTCTTTTCCAGGAAGTATGCATAGTTTCCTTTGTATCGGTAGAGCTGACCGCGATCCAATTCAATTATCTCGGTCGCTACATTATCCAAAAAGTACCGGTCGTGCGTTACCATGATTAAAGTAATCTGTTGTCCCGATAAGAAATTTTCCAACCATTCAATGGCGGAAAGATCCAGGTGGTTGGTAGGCTCATCCATGATGATGAGATCAGGCTCGGCAATTAGAAGCTGCGCTAAGAAAATTCTCTTTCGCTGACCTCCGGAAAGCTGACCAAACGTTTTATCAAGATCAGGAACGCCAAGCTTGCCGATGATCTCGTGAACTTTGGCTTCATAATCCCAGGCTTTCAATTCTTCCATCTTCTCCAACACAGCTTGCATCCTTTCGGGAGAAACATCCGGATGTTGAAGACAGTCTTCGTACTCTTTTACAACTTTCGCGATTTCATTCGAATCGCTGAAGAGCACATCCTTTACTGTAACAGAATCCTGAACATGAGGCTGCTGAGTAAGAAAGCCAGTGCGGATACCTTCGCGCATGCTTACTTTGCCAGAATCCGATTGAATTTCTCCGGTTAAAATTTTGAGGAGTGTAGATTTACCAACACCATTATTGCCTACGAGGGCATATTTCTCCCCCTGAGAAATACCTAAGGTGATATCTCTAAAGAGCCACTTATCGTGAAAAGATTTAGAAAGGTTTTCTGCAGAAAGATAGTTCATGACTAAGTCTCAAGTTCCAAATTCCAAATTTCAACTTTCACAGTCTGATTTGGAGTATGGTGCTTGCCCGATGGTTATTATTTTTTGGGCTGCAAATCTAAAAAAGCTGATAGCTATTAGCTAGTAGCTTATGGCTTTTACTTCTATCGATCAAAGTTTCAGCTTCAATCCGTGGTATCTAACAAACGGCTAATAGCTAACAGCCAAAAGCCAATGGCTATTTTTAAAAAACCCGAACTTTAGCAGTCTTTTTTAAGAAGCAGAAAAGCACCATTCCAATTTGGAAGAGGGCTGTTGAAACGATGGCAAAAAGTAGCTCCATAGCACGCCAGATTTGGTTTAATTAAAAAGTTTAATAAAGGTATATAAAATACCTTATTTACAGATAGTTAAATTATTAATTTTAAGTGAATTTTCCAACTAGTGAATATCAAAAAAGAACTCCTGAAGGAATACTCGAAGAAGCAGACCACTAAAATCGTGAATTACGTTGGCAATAGCCCTGCACGGTTTAAAGTACTGGTACAGACCTTCTTAGCGGGACCTTATCGGGTCACGCAACGAGCAGCATGGCCTCTTTCTTATTGTGTTAGGGAGCATCCAAAACTTGTTAACCCACACTTAAAATCAATCCTGAAAATGCTGGATAGGAAGGATGCCCATGTGGCGGTCAAACGAAATATCATGCGGCTTCTCCAGGACATCGAAATTCCTAAGCAGTTATATGGTACACTCATAGACAGGTGCTTCGCATCGATGGATCCGAAAGAAACTATAGCTGTCCGCGTTTTTTCTATGTCTGTACTTGCCAACATCGCGATGCACGAACCTGATCTGAAAAAGGAACTTAAAATTATAATTGAAGATCAGCTTCCTTACGCCAGTGCTGGTTTTTTGTCGAGAGCTAGAAAAGTGTTGAAGCAATTATCGGTTAATAGTTAACTGATAACGATTAAC
>DASTYM010000523.1:0-14662 GCA_035764995.1 Cyclobacteriaceae bacterium
GCCGAGGATGCCAGTTCCTACGTAACGTTTGATCAGGCGTATCAGCTGGCTTCGAACGGAAGCACCAACAGCATTCACGTGGTAGGGGAATTGAAGAAGGATGCAAACGGTCATGTGACAGGTATTGTGCCTGGCTCTGACCGCGTGTCGTTTTCGTTTGTGATGGTCGATGAAAATAAAAAGGAGCAAATTGTCGAATACCACGAGCCCATGCCACAGGATTTTACCCGCTCTGAAAAGGTCGTTGTGATTGGTAGCTACCATGAAGATATTTTTGTTGCTGAAAAAATTCTGTTGAAGTGCCCTTCCAAGTACCAGGAGAAGAATCTGAATGTTTAACGTGTTAATGTGTTAACGTGTTGATGTGTTAATGTTTCTCTTTCCCCAATTATATTTTTTTAAATCCTTAAATAAAAAGAATTGGCGAAAGTAGAACGATTTGAAGATTTGATTTGCTGGCAGGAGGCCAGAAGTCTTGTTAACATTGTTTATAATGCATCCAATGTGGGACCTATGGCGAAAGATTTTGATATGAGGAGTCAGATTAGACGAGCTGCGATTTCATCGATGAACAATATAGCCGAGGGTTTCGGTCGGTTCAGCAAAAAGGAATTTATTCGATTCCTGGAAATATCGTCTACGTCTGCAAGTGAGGTTAAAAGCGTATCCTATGCTGCGCTTGACCTGAACTATTGGGATCAGGAAACTGTAAAGCAAGTGCAAAATAAAGCTGAGGGAGTAAAGGCTCTTACGCTAGGATTGATAAAATATTTAAAGGGAAAGAAATAAGCACTTTCGCACCTTAACACTTAAACACCTTAGCACACTAATGCATTACTTAATAGGCAACCTTGGACATCTCTTTGTTATAATTTCTTTCGTTGCTGCATTAGCCACTTTCTTTTGTTACTATCGGGCAACTGGCGAAGTTAATGTTGAGAAAAAAAACCAATGGCTGATTAATGGCCGGATTGGATTTTACATTCATGCCATTGCCGTGTTGGGAATTGTGGTTACACTCTTCACCATTCTCGCTAATCACTATTTTGAATATCATTATGCGTACGCTCATTCTGACAAAAAACTTCCTGTTTATTATTTAGTATCTACTTTCTGGAATGGGCAGGAAGGAAGCTTTTTGTTGTGGATGTTCTGGCATGCTGTTCTTGGCGTTGTATTAATCTTTACGAATCGGTTTTGGGAAGCTCCTGTGATGACTGTGTTTGCTATTGTGCAGGCATTCATTGCATCTATGATTCTGGGAGTTGTTATCCCGGGTCTCGAAATTAAAATTGGCAGCTCACCATTTATATTATTGCGCGATGCAATGCCTGATCCGATTTTTAAAATCCAGCCTGATTTTGTTCCGCAGGATGGTAATGGATTGAACCCGCTACTTCAGAATTACTGGATGGTCATTCACCCGCCTACCTTGTTTCTGGGTTTTGCCACAACGCTCATTCCGTTTTCGTTTTGTGTCGCAGGGTTGTGGTTGAAAAAATATAGTGAGTGGGTTCGTCCCGCGTTGCCATGGGCCCTCTTCTCTGGGGCTATTCTTGGATTAGGAATTTTAATGGGTGGCTACTGGGCTTATGAAACACTGAACTTTGGCGGATACTGGAATTGGGATCCTGTTGAAAATGCGGTGTATGTGCCGTGGTTGATCCTGATAGCATCAATTCATACGATGATCACTTACCGGAACAGCGAAACGGCACTGAAAGCTTCGATAATTTTAGTGATTACAGTTTTTGTCCTCATCCTTTACTCAACGTTTTTAACGCGCAGTGGTGTGCTGGGCGATGCTTCCGTGCATTCGTTCACTGATCTGGGTTTATCCGGCCAGTTGTTGCTTTACCTTTTCTTTTTCATGGTGGCAGCGATCGTGTTGGCGGTTATCCGTTGGAAGGAAATTCCATCCTCAGAAAAAGAAGCGGCAACCTATTCGCGTGAATTCTGGATTTTTATCGGGGCAACAGTTTTGTGTTTGATGGGTTTCCAGGTTTTGTTACCTACATCAATTCCGGTATGGAACCGGTTGGTTGAATTTTTTGGTGGCAGTTCGAACCTCGCACCCCCGGCCGACCAGGTTGTTTTTTATTCCAAATTCCAGTTGTGGTTTGCTGTTGTTGTAGGATTGCTTTCAGCGATTGGACAGTTTTTCTGGTGGAAAAAAATTGAGCGAAAAGTTTTATTCAATGAATTATTCACGCCATTAATAGCAACCTTGCTGGTCAGTGTGATCATTATTAATGTTGGGAAAGTCTATAACCTGAAATACTCCCTGCTTTTATTCGCAGGACTCTTCACGGTGTTTGCCAATGCGAAAATTCTCTATTCCGTTTTTAAATCCAGCCCAACCTTATCCGGTGGGGCGATCGCGCACATTGGTGTGGGAATGATGCTGGTGGGTGTGATGTTTTCTTCAGGTTATTCAAAAGTTGTTTCATTGAATAATACCGGCATGCTCATTTCGAAACAGTTGACAGAAGAGGTTAACCGCGAGAATTTGTTATTGTTTGTTAACGAACCCCGAACAATGGCTGGTTATGAAATCGAATATAAGGGAGAGCGCTTTGAGCCCAGAGACAAACGTGGTTATGTAAGCAAGACGGATGTTGAACTTACCAATGATAAATATCACGTTGTAGCTAAAAGGGAAATCAAATACAAAGGAGAAAGAATGTTTAAAGCTGGAGACCGTTTTGAGATTTACCCTGAGAACACATACTACGAAATTGAATTTCGGAAAGATGGCAAGCATGAGTTTACGCTGATGCCTCGCGTTCAGGTGAATGAACGCATGGGTAATGTAGCCTCTCCTGATATCAGCCATAGCACCAACCTGGATTTATACACGCACGTTTCGCTTCCCATGACAGACGAGATTAAGGAGGACTGGAGTGAGCGGGAAGAGGTTCTGGTGAAGCGTGGCAAAGATTTTTTTGCCAACGATTATGTTTCCACGGTAGAGCAAATGACCAGAGTCTACGCGATCGGTGGTGAGAAACTCGACTCATCGTATGTAGCAGTAAAGGCAAGCATTCGCATCAAAGGTGAACGCGAAGAATATGTTGCAGAGCCCATCATTATTTATGGATCAAATGCACGGGGAGGCATTATACCTGATGCAATTCCTGAGTTGGGATTAAAACTTTCGATCCTTAACATTCACCCAGAGACTGATGAGATCAGCGTAGGCATACAATCCCGTCAAAAGGATTGGGTGGTAATAAAGGCACTTGAAAAACCCTTTGTGAATGTACTGTGGCTTGGCACACTCGTGCTGATGACAGGGTTCGGTGTGGCTATGTTCAGACGTTTCCGCGAGTTTAATAAGATGAAGGAGAAGGGGTTGGAAGCCTAAGCTTTTTCTTCCTCTAATTTGATTGTTGCAATAAATTCTGAATCGGCTTGATTCAACGTCAATTTGCCTTTGTGCATACCGATAATTTGATTGCAAATCCATAAACCAAGGCCCATGCCTCGGGCTGCTGAAGGATTTGTGTGTCGTTCGCTTCCCAGCTTTTCGAAGCTTTCAATCGACATAGAAAGCGGATTTCTAACGGTTAAGAATATCTCACTTTCCTGATTCGAGAGCGAAAGTTTAATACATGAACCCTCAGGTGAATATGTAACAGCATTTTCCAGCATGTTAAACACTACAGTTTGTATTTTATCGCGATCGATTCTTGAATAGAAACTGGCTTTTGTTTGGTTGAATTGAAAGGAGATTCGCTTCTGGTCAGCCATGTTTTTTATTTTACTTAGCACACTAAACACGACTTCGCCCACATCGTAAGTCTCAATCTGCAGGGATAGTTTTGAATTCTTCAGCTGACTTAGCAAAAGGAAATCAGAAATCGTTCTTTCCAGGCGTTCACATTCTTCCAGAATACTTTCAAGGGTTTTTCGTGAGACGGTGTCGGTGGTGCTGGTAAGGGCAAGCGACAACTGAGCCTTCATGATGGTTAAAGGTGTTTTTAATTCGTGTGTTGCCGAGTCAAAGAACTGCATCTGCGTATTGAGTGAATTCTCAATCCGCGTAAGCATATTATTTAAGGTTAACGAAAGTTCACGGGTTTCATCGTCCACAGCCGGAATCGGTAAGCGTTCCATTGTTTCTGCCGCTTGTACCCGGTCTGCAGCGGTTACAATTCTCTTCAGCGGTTTAAGCATGATTTCTGAGAGAGAGAAAACCAGTACAACCAGGATTATGAAAGCACTTCCGGTGATGTAGAAAAGATAAATCCTGAACTCTGCAAGCTGGTCGTGAACGGAACGATTGCTCCGGGCAATACTGACCATCAATTCGTCAGTAGATCCGGTTATTGGCACATGTTTGTTAAATACTTTCAGGGTATCAATTTCAATTGTTTCCAGGAAGTACATTTCGTCACTGAGTTGCGGAAAATCAGGAGAAGAGAATACTGATTGAAAAAACTGACCATTGAAAACCTGAATGTGCATGGAATAACCAACCGAAGCCAATGGCACCACAACAGGATCGAGCTTAACCTGGGAGGACAGTTTGGTTGCCTCTGCATTCAACTGCAGGTTGTCGGAATTGATAATGGTGGTTTCAAGCTTGCTGTAAACAAACAGGTTAATGGGAAGTGCTACCAGGATAAATCCAGCCAGAAAAATCATCGCAATTTTCCCGCTTAAGCCTGAGTAGAAAGGATATTTCAACTATTTTTTGATTAAAGTCCCTTCAATGTAGTAACCAATGCCGACTTTGGTTTTAATGACCTCGCCTTTTATTTTTTTACGAAGAGACGACATGTGCACTTCAATAACGTTGCTTCCGGTGTCAAAATTAATTTCCCAGATTTTTTCAGCGATTTCAGTTTTCGAAAGAACACGATTGCAGTTATTCATGATGTATTGAAGAAGCGAAAACTCACGTTTTGTCAACTCAATCTGATTTCCCTCGTGAATGACTTTACGCGTGAGCAGATTGAGTTCAAGATTTCCAACAGCCAGTTGAACCGGTTGTTTGGGTTCTCCTTTCCGTATAATCACGCGAACCCGTGCCAGGAATTCACCAAAGTCGAACGGTTTTTTAACATAGTCGATTGCTCCCTTATCCAACCCTTCGATCACATGCTCACTTCCGTTTAGTGCAGATAAAATCATGACCGGGATTTTAATATTGAACCGCTTCATGTTGTCTAAAACTTCAAAGCCGCTTTGCCCCGGCAACATGAGATCAAGAATGATCAGATCATAATTCGTTACGGCTGCCATTTCGATTGCCGTTGATCCATTGGTCGTACTATCAACCGAGTAACCATTTTGCTCCAATCCTTTTTTTACGAATTGGTTTAGCTTAGGTTCGTCTTCTACTAGCAGGATTTTCATGAAGGGTTAGCGGTTTAAGATAAATTCGCCTGACTCAGCCACAATTCGTTTCGGTGTTATAATTCGATAATCTTTTTCGTAAATCTCGCCCTCTTTTTTTATCCTTTCTTCACCACTGATTTTCAAGTTGTTTCCTTTTTTTAGCAAGCTACCAAGTTGCTGTTCCATTTGAGGGTCCACCTCTATATAGCAGTCTTTGTTCAAAATTATGCTTATTATCCTGCCCTTTTCTGATCGGTTAAGTTTGGAAATTGTTCCTTCAACCTGAACCGATTTGAATTCATGCTTGCCATCCGGCCCACCGTAATATAGACTCGGCATAAAGATCGTATCTTTCTTTTGAACGAGAGCGTGAATGGTTGGGAGGATGTTGTTTTTGGGATCTTCAGCCGGATCGTAATAGATTGTGATGGTTTCGCCATTGGCTAATCGTTCGATGTCTCGGGCTTTTTCGGCTTGAAATGAAAATCGCTTTCCGTTTACAACCATCCCGATACGAACATAGTTTTGTTTGTAAATGTATGAATCAATTGTACCGATCATTTTTTTTAGCTCGACAAACGAATAAACACTTTTTACGTTTTGGATCGGAAAGAGATAGCTTTCTTTCACTGGGCTTTCAAAACCCATAAATGAGATGACATCGCCAGGATTTATTTTTGTCATTGGAGTTCGCGAAACCCAAATATAACTGGCAAAGGAGACCATTCCGTCTTTAAAAATAAGCGCTTTGCGCAGCCCCTCCACAAAAAAATCGCTTTCTACTTTTTGCTCCAGAAATACCTTTGCGTCCGGCAACTTCTTGACTTGTCTTATCTGTTGAGGTGCTGGTGTTTGAATCCATTGATCGTTCATTTTTAGCTCGGTGATCTCATCCGTAAATCTGGCCATCCATGGTTCGAACTTCTTTTTGTAGGATTGCGAAAATTTGATGTTCACGTTCGCTTTTAATGAAACGGTTTGTCCCCCTTCTATTTTTGACAGGATGGATTGACCGTAAATAGGGTCTAATCTAAAATACCTGACTTCGTCATTGATCTCAAGTTCGATAACCTCCAAGGCAAAACCCCACCCGGGCTGAATACTTTTTACTTTCCCCGTAAACTCCCGTATCTCGAATTTTGCCTGCGAAAATCCAGTTGAAAAAGTAATCAGTAATACAGAGGTCAGCGCTTTCATATATTTTTTCTTCAAATGAAAGACATCCTGATAAAATCATGCTTAATGAAGAATTAAGTTTTCTTAATAACAGTCCGGCAAAAATAAAGGGCTCAAGCGAGCCCTTTATAAAATACTTTTTTAAAGTAACGAATTATTTATTCCTGAGCTTGCTGTGTTTCTTACCATACAAGAAGTAAACCACAAGGCCTACTGCCATCCAGGCAAAAGCAACTTTTAAAGTTTGTGAATCCAATGCAATGATCATTCCACCACAAACAACAGCACCTAAGATAGGGACAATTGGAAATGCCGGAGATGAGAGTGGGGATTTGAATGGACGCTCAATATTTGGAGATTTCATACGCAGAATCCAAACACCAATGCTCACCAGCACGAAAGCGAACAATGTTCCGAAACTGGTTAAGTCGCCTGCAACGTGACCCGGTACGAACGCTGCGAACAACCCAACGAAAATAAATAAAATCCAGTTGGCCTTGTAAGGTGTTTTGTATTGAGGATGCAGGTCACCAAATGCTTTAGGAATTAATCCATCACTGCTCATGGTAAAGAAGATTCTGCTTTGTCCCATGAGGAGGACCAGAATTACAGAGGAAAATCCGGCAAGAATTGCCACGGTTACTCCGGTTGCTAACCAACTATAACCTGTCATAAAGGTGGCGATGGCATAGGCCACAGAAGCCTCCCTGCCTTTTTCAGGATTTACAAAATCCTGCCAGTTGGCAACGCCTGTTAGTACGTGTCCAAACAATACGTATAGAATAGTACAAATTACAAGTGATCCTAAAATTCCGAGCGGCATATCGCGTTTCGGATTTTTCGCTTCTTGAGCTGCAGTTGATACAGCATCAAAACCAATGAAAGCAAAGAATACGATGGCAGCACCACCTAACACGCCACCCCAGCCGTGCTTGAACACACCTGAGTAATCTGCAATAACTTTCCCTGCCTGATCTGTTACGGCAGCAGTTCCTTCCGGAATTAAATACGGTTCGTGATTAGCAGGATTAATAAACTGCCAGCCAATGGCGATGAACAATAAAACGATACCAACCTTAACAAACACGATGATCGAGTTCACCGTTGCTGATTCCTGAACACCTTTGATCAGGATCAAAGTCAAAATCAGAAGAATGATCAGTGCCGGAGCATTGATGATTCCCTGATGATGCATTCCGGCAGAGTCTGTAAAACTTTCGAACGGGGAGTGACACCATTCATAAGGAATGCCTCCCCCTAATAATCGATTTAAATATTCGCTCCATGCAATGCTCACGGTGGCTGAACCGAGAGCGTACTCCATAATGAGTGCCCACCCGATGATCCAGGCTACAACTTCACCCATGGTCACATAACTGTAGGCATATGCACTACCAGCAATCGGAATCATGGACGCAAACTCTGCATAGCATAAGCCTGCAAAGGCACAACCAATGGCTGCTACAATGAATGAAATAGTTACGGCTGGTCCAGCGGCCTGGCCTGCAGCGGCTGCAGTGCGCACGAACAAACCTGCGCCAATGATGGCTCCAATCCCCAGGGCTATCAGGTTACCGGTTCCAAGCGTACGCTTCAGTCCTGATTCACCTGTTTGGGCGAGGAGTTGTTCTATCGGTTTCTTAACAAACAAGCTCATGAAAATCTTCAGTTAGGTAGAATTTAAACGCCCTAAAGTAAGAAGAATAATGTATTTGACTAACCTTGGTGAAGTTCCAATTCACAAATTCCAAATCACAATGTTTGTTTTTTGGCTTTTGGAGCTTGGAGATTACATGTAATCGGAGCAAAAAAAAGGAGCCATTCAGCTCCTTAGTTTTTGATTTTACTACTGACCATTTCGCAGTGTACTGTTCTTCTTGCTGTATAGGAAATAGATGAACAATCCCAGAACCATCCAACCACCAGCTGAAAGAAGTGTATTCTTATCAAGCGAAAGAATCATCGCACCGCAAACCAAAATTCCCAGAATCGGTACTAATGGAACCAGCGGTGTTTTGAACGGTCTGTCTGCCGTTGGATTTTTCACACGAAGAACCCAAATGCCCAGGCAAACCAAAACGAATGCGAACAGTGTTCCAAAGCTTGTTAAATCTCCGGCAACGCTACCAGGCACCAGCCCCGCAAACAGTCCGACAAAAACAAGCAGGAGGAGATTTGACTTAAACGGTGTGCGGAATGTTGGATGTAATTCGGAAAACACTTTTGGTACAAGTCCATCCTTCGACATCGAGTAAAATACACGCGATTGGCCCATGAGCATTACAAGAATCACGGAAGAAAATCCTGCAAGAATAGCAACGGTAATTAATGTGCTCAGCCATTGGTAGCCGGGCATGTAATGTTCAATTGCATAGGCAACGGAAGCTTCCTTTCCGGCAGTTTTAAAATCTGTCCAGTTAGCGACTCCTGTTAAAACGTGGGAGAATAGAATGTAAAGGATCGTACACACCACTAATGAACCCAGAATTCCGATGGGCATGTCGCGCTTCGGATTTTTAGCTTCCTGCGCGGCAGTTGATACAGCGTCAAAACCAATGAAAGCAAAGAAGACAATACCTGCTCCACCGAGTACACCACCCCATCCGAAACGGTTCCAGGAATCATGACCAACTGTTCCTTCCGGAATGGTGAATGGAGTATAATTTGCTTCGTTGATGAATCCCCAACCAAGTGCAATGAAGATTAATACGATGGATACCTTAACAAACACAATGACAGCATTCAACGATGCCGACTCTTTTGTTCCCTTGATTAGAATTAAGGTAAGGATCACAAGAATTACCAATGCAGGCAGGTTCACGATACCGGAAACGCCTGCAGCGGAAGATTCGAAGGGTGAGTGGCACCACTCATAAGGAATTGCACCTCCCAACAAATTGTTCAGATATTCACTCCACGCGATTGATACTGTTGCGGAGGCCAACGCATACTCTAACACCAGTGCCCAACCAATGATCCAGGCCATGAACTCACCCATGGTAACATACGCATAAGCATAGGCACTACCTGCAATGGGAATCATGGAGGCGAATTCTGCATAACACAATCCGGCAAACGCGCATCCAATAGCTGCTATAATAAATGAAACTACTACTGCCGGTCCGGCTGCTTCTCCGGCTGCAGCTGCGGTACGCACAAAAAGCCCGGCTCCAATAATAGCTCCAATACCAAGTGCAATGAGGTTAGCAGGGCCCAGTGTCCTTTTAAGCCCTTTGTCGCCATCTCCGGCTGAAGCCAGCAGTTGCTCCAGAGGTTTTTTTATAAATAGACTCATGAAAATTACTTTTAGGTTCGGTTAGATTTTTCCAAGCCCTAAAAGTAAGAAGATTATTGAATTTGGCTAAGCGAAGATGCGGGACTGTGAATACCCTACAGGAACGGTTGTTTAAAGCGTATTGGTAAAATTTTGTTTTTCGGTTGGATTCGTTTCGTTTGTAACCTGCGTTTCCGTAACAATAGCATCAGTTGAGGAACGCTCGACATTCGTTGTTTCCTCTACTTTTTCCTTAAAGAATTTTCGTTGCATCACCAGGATAATGACTACGCCTATGAAAATAGATGAGTCGGCAATGTTGAATACCGGACTGAAAAATTCAAAGTAACGTCCCCCAAAAAAGGGTATCCATTCCGGCCACACAAAATCAAATAAGGGAAAGTAAAGCATGTCTATTACCTGTCCATGAAACCACGGAGTGGGAGCTTTTGCAGGAGCATTATTTAAAAGTACACCATAAAATGTACTGTCGATTACGTTGCCCACAGCACCTCCTAAAATTAAGCTCATGCTAAACAGGAATCCGCTATGTGCTTCACGTTTGGCCATCATCCATAGATAATATCCGATACCCAACATGGCAGCGATCCTAAACACAGTGAGTGCGAGTTTTCCAAATTCACTATCCCAGTGAATACCAAATGCCATACCGGGATTTAACAGGTAGTGGATACGGAACCATTCGCCCAACACATAAATCTCTTCGTGCAGATACATGTTATTGTGCACAAGAAGCTTCGATGCCTGATCGATGAGGATAACAATGATCGCAATTAAAAAATATCTCGCAATTTTCATTCTCTAAATTCTTTATCGGTTAACAGCCGACAGTTGACTAATTGGCTGTGGTCCGTTGACTTTATTATTTTCTACTGATTTTCACTTTCAACATGGACTCTTCCATTTCCACTTCTACACCATCCATCAATTGAGGCTTAACCTCAAGTGTAAGGGCTTGTGTTTCGGTTTGGATGTAATCGGCAAATTCAGACAGTGCTGTGCTTACCTCATCAGAATCTTTTTGCACTTCGATGGAAATTTTATCCAGCACTTCAAGGCCCATGTCTTTACGAAGATTTTGAACCCGGTTTACAAAGTCGCGGGCAATTCCTTCCTTCTTCAATTCTTCCGTTAACGTAATGTCCAATGCTACGGTTATACCATCTTCAGAGGCAACAGACCAGCCAGGAATATCTTCTGAAGTAATGAGCACATCATCCAATACAAGGTCAAATCCACCTTTTGCCAGCGTCCCTGTCTTTTCGATAGCCTGGATATCTTCTTTCGTAAAGGAATTAATCACTGCTGATACTTCCTTCATTTTAGGGCCATATTGCTTTCCAAGCTTCGCGAAGTTCGGCTTTACTTTCTTAACCAGCAGACCTGAAGTATCATCAATGTATTGAATTTCTTTTACGTTTACTTCGGCTTTGATGATGTTCTCAACATTCTTCACACGCTGAGCAAATTTTTCATCGAGCACGGGAAGCAACACTTTCTGAAGCGGTGTGCGAACTTTGATTTTGCTATTCTTGCGGATCGAGTGCACCAACGAACAAATGTGTTGTGCATAGTTCATTGACTTTTCCAATTCTAAGTCTTTGCGTTTCGGTTCGGCTTTTACGAGAATTGAGTGGTGAACAGACTCTACTTGTAATGGCGTGTTGAATTGTTTCGCACGATCGCGGATGTTATCGGTCAGGTTCCTATACAGCCATTCACTGAAGAAGGGAGCGATCGGTGACATTAATTGCGCAGTCACCATCAGACATTCATATAACGTTTCGTAAGCGGCCTTTTTATCTTCCGACAATTGACCCTGATTAGCAGGTTGCCAAAATCGTTTCCTGTTTAAGCGCACATACCAGTTCGAGAGATGATCGTTCACAAACTCCTGGATGGCACGTGCAGCTTTTGTTGGTTCGTATTCGTTATACGCTGTTGTTACTTCTTCAATCAGATTTTGTTCCTTGGTCAGGATCCAACGATCTAATGAGGAAAGTTTTTCAAATGGAACGTTGTTCATTTCATCCTTTACAAAGCCATCGATGTTGGCATACAGTGCAAAGAATGAATAGGTGTTCATGAGTGTACCAAAGAACCTCCGTTGCGTTTCTTCAATCCCTGCGAAATCGAACTTGAGGTTATCCCATGGTGGAGCGTTTTCAATCATGTACCACCGCACCACATCAGCACCATATTTTGAAAGCGATTCAAATGGGTTTACCACGTTGCCTTTGCTCTTACTCATTTTGTTGCCGTTTTTATCCAGCACCAATCCGTTGGAGATCACGGTCCTGAAAGCAACTCCCTGGTTATTTACCTTTTTGTTTACAGCTTTAATTTCATCGCTGCTTTCGCTAAGCATAACAGCAATGGCGTGAAGTGTGAAGAACCATCCACGTGTTTGGTCAACACCCTCAGCGATATAATCTGCCGGGTAATTCTTTTCGAAAATGTCTCTATTCTCGAAAGGGTAGTGCCACTGTGCATAAGGCATAGCACCTGAGTCGAACCACACGTCAATCAAATCGGGTTCGCGATACATTGGCTCGCCTTTGCTGCTTACAAGAATAATGTCGTCCACATAAGGGCGATGAAGGTCGAACGCTGAATTTTGAATATCGAATTTCGAATTTTGAATTCCTGCTTTCGAAGCTTTAGCTACTTCGTTCTTCAGCTGTTCAATTGAACCAATACATATTTCCTCCTTACCATCTTTTGTTCTCCAGATCGGCAGCGGTGTACCCCAATAACGAGAACGCGATAAATTCCAGTCCACAAGGTTTTCTAACCAGTTTCCAAAACGACCCGTTCCGGTTGATTCTGGCTTCCAGTTGATAGTGCGGTTGGTCTCCACCATTTTATCTTTTAAAGCCGTGGTTTTGATGAACCAGCTATCCAACGGATAATACAGTACAGGTTTATCGGTGCGCCAGCAGTGAGGGTACGTGTGTTCGTACTTCTCAACTTTAAAAGCTTTGTTCTCTTCTTTTAAGATGATGGAGATGATTACATCCGTGCTTTTGTAATCAGGATTAGCTTCATCTTCACCGGTGTAATTTTTTACGTAAAAATCATCAACACCTAAAGCCCTATGTGTTTTGATGTTATACTTCGTAACACCTTCTTTAAGTCTTTCACCGATTTGTGGAATGAACTTTCCCTTTCGGTCCACCGTAGGAGCAGGGTTTCCATCCTCATCCAGCACAATCATCGCTGGAATATTATTTTGTTGTGCAACCCTGAAGTCGTCTGCACCAAATGTTGGCGAGATGTGCACCACGCCTGTACCATCTTCTGTTGTTACGAAGTCTCCCGTTACAACATGAAAAGCTCTCTCCGCATTTCTGAGAGGCGAGAGGTAAGGCATCAATTGCTCGTACGCTACACCTTCCAATTGCGAACCATTGAAATCGGCCACGTGGCTTTTTACTTCATGCCCTTCCTTCTCAAGATTTTTGATGATCGATGCAACGCTGCCTTCGAAAACACTTGCAGCGCGATCTTTTGCTACCAGAATAGTCTGCTGGATTTTTGTATACGGATTGACTGTTACAAATTTCGAATAAACGATATCTTTTCCGACAGCAAGCGCTGTGTTGGATGGAAGCGTCCACGGTGTGGTTGTCCATGCGAGGATGTATAAATCACCTACCGTTCTCGAATGAAACAAGAACTCAGATTTTGCATTGCGCTTCACTTTGAACTGTGCAACAATGGAAGTGTCTTTCACATCCTTGTAACAGCCCGGCAAATTCAACTCATGTGAACTTAAACCGGTTCCTGCAGCAGGTGAATACGGCTGGATGGTGTACCACTTATATAAGAGCTGTTTGTCGTAGAGCTGTTTTAAGATCCACCACAGCGTTTCAATGTATTCTTTTTCATAGGTGATGTACGGATTGTTGAGGTCAACCCAATATCCCATCTTCATGGTGAGGTCGTCCCATTGATCTTTGTACATCATCACCGTTTCGCGGCACTTTTTGTTGTAATCCTCAATGGAAATTTTTTTTCCGATGTCGTCTTTGGTGATGCCCAGTTGTTTTTCAACCTGGAGTTCTACCGGGAGGCCGTGTGTATCCCAGCCGCCTTTGCGTTTCACCTGATATCCCTGAAGCGTTTTATAGCGGCAAAAAATATCCTTGACGGTGCGGGCCATCACGTGGTGAATACCCGGAGTTCCATTAGCCGAAGGAGGACCCTCATAAAAGGTAAAACTTTCAGCTCCCTCACGAATGCTCACCGATTTTTCAAAAATCTTGTTTTCCTTCCAGAATTGGAGGATTTGGTCTGCGATTTTCGCAAAATTCAGGTCTTTTTCTTCGCTATACTTCTTGGCCATCTGTCTAAAAAAACGATAATTAAAACGCTGACGCTATCGGTCAGCATCCCGAAAGGCCTAACCCCGTCAGGATAAGAGTGCAAAGATATTGTTTTGTGGGATTTACCCCACCCGGTCTTCCCTTTAGGGGAGGTGTCTTTCACCATTTTTAATGATGTGGACTTATCTTTTCAGCGAACCCTTTAGTGCCTTGGTGTCTTTGTGACGGAAAATGGCCACAAGGGCACGAAGGGCAGGCGGGTTTTCACTTGATGCCTTGGTTGTGCGGATCAACTACTTTTCTCCCGGCCTGTGCAATTGATTTCCATAATAGATGTAGCGCAATAATAGTTCCCGGGAACACCAGCGGTGCAAGTAATTCCAGGCCTGAAACGGTATGGTTAAAAGCAACCGTGGTTAAGGTAAAAACTGCAACACCCGAACCCAACAAAAGAAATAGGATCGTTAAACTTAATCGTACCCAAATGGTCGAGCTTGAGAAGGGTGACAAAAGCACG
>DASTYM010000524.1:0-2062 GCA_035764995.1 Cyclobacteriaceae bacterium
GCACCGGCAAAAAATATTTACCACCAACAACCACTACGAATGGAGTAAAATACCAGACGCACCGCAAATGCCATACCTTTGAATTTGTTGAAACCATTAATCGCATTTCAATATTTAGGCTCACGCCAACTCCCCTTCCGATGAAGGAGAGCCGGGTGAGGAATTAATCTACATTGTCGTGCAGGAACTTGTTGTTACCCAGCAGACTGTTGTCATCATTCAAATTGTACTTCGAAATGAATTGCTCAGATGAATGAGGAACATTGTCCATCTTCACGCCTCTACGTAGGTAAGCCGGCAATGCCCACTTTTCGTTGAACTCTTCTTTCGTCATCTCGTGCTTGCGGGCATTCTTCAATTTTTCCTTGCGCTCCTGAGCTTGTTCTTGCAAGCGCTTTTTAGCAGTGCGCAATTCCATCATACCTTCTTCATTGATGACCTGATCACCATACCGTTCAGTCTCGCGCTCGAATTCATCATCGTGATTTCCGAAAATGTGATCATCTTCTTCATCATCGTCATCCATATCAAGCGGTGGATCAATTTTGTTGAACGGGCCGCTAAAAACGATATCACGTTCCATTGGCTTTTCATCCTCGCGTGGGGATTCCTTTTTAGGGTCTTCCTTTTTGATTTGGATTTCCTTTGGTTGACTAACAGAATTGTCGTTTTCGAACATCCAGATCTGGCTGCGATCTAAATCATGTACTTTCTTTTTCTCTGGCTCTGGTTCATGTTGAAGTACAGTCGGCCCGTCAGCCTGAGCTTCAGGTTGCGCTTCACTTTCAAAACCGGTTGCAATTACTGTTACACGAAGACGATCACCCAAATTAGGATCTACACCATGACCAAAAATTACTTCAGCTTCCTGGCCGGCTTGTTCCTGGATATAGTCTGTGATTTCCGTGAGCTCATCCATTTGCAACTCTGCTTCTGCACCAGAAACAATTGACAAGAGAATTTTCTTCGCTCCCATGATATCGCAACTATCAAGTAACGGAGAAGAAAGCGCACCACTCGCAGCATTACGCGCACGGTGTTCACCTTTTGTTTCGGCTGTTCCCATTACCGCAGGACCTGCGTTGTACATCACGGTACGAACATCCTGGAAGTCAACGTTCACATAACCTGCCAACGTAATGATCTCTGCAATGCCTTTTGCTGCAGTTGTTAAAATATTATCAGCTTGAGCAAACGCTTGTCCGATAGGCAGGTTGCCATAAATTTCTCTTAGCTTATCGTTAAGAATTACGAGCACAGTATCGCAACTGTGGCGAAGTGCCTGAATACCCGTATTTGCCTGTAACAATTTTTTCTTTCCTTCGAAAGCAAATGGTTCAGTTACGATACCCACTGTCAGGATGCCCATGCTCTTGGCGATCTTTGCAATCACCGGAGCGGCACCTGTTCCGGTACCTCCGCCCATACCCGCTGTGATGAACACCATTTTGGTGCCGTTCAAAAACTCGCGGATTTGCTCTTTACTTTCCAACGCTGCGCCCTTTCCTACTTTAGGATTGGCCCCGCAGCCGAGACCCTCGGTAAGGTCAACACCAATTTGTAATTTGGTTGGCACTGGACTCGCGTTCAGCGCTTGTAAATCGGTGTTACACACCACAAACTCTACGTCTTTAATTCCTTGACGGAACATGTGGTTCACGGCATTACTGCCACCTCCGCCTACACCTATCACTTTGATAATTGATCGCGGAGCACCCAGGCTGTTTTGCCGTGGGATGTCAAATTTGTACGATCCGGTTTCTAACATATACTTTAATTTTTAGTGGTTTTCCTTTTAGTCTTGAGTATTGAGTCCCTAGTCCTGAGTACTCAATACTCAAGACTAACAACTCAATACTATCTAATATTCATTCTTACCATCCAGGTCATCAATCAATAAACTCTTGGTCTTTGTCAGAATATCGTTGAAGAAATTTCTGGACGAAACGGGTTTCTTGGATTGCTTATTGGTAACCCTGATCATTTCCCGTGCTTCCTTGTAGCGATCTTCACGCTCATCTAGCGATCGGAATCCTGCAAGTACGAGTCCGACCGCAGTCGC
>DASTYM010000525.1:0-2094 GCA_035764995.1 Cyclobacteriaceae bacterium
CACGGCCTATGGTCATCTTAATATTATTCTGAGTAGGGATTACATTTTCATAATCAGGGAATCGCTCATCGATGAGTCGGCAGATCATGCGAATGTTACCAAACTTGAAAAATGCGTTCGATAAATTGAAATCGATATTCACGACAGAATTTTCCGTAGGCAAAGTAGCCTTCAATAAATTAAGGGCTTTACGCGGAATGATAATCGCACTGCCGTTATCAGATTTAACATCCGTTCTGCGATAGCGAACCAGGCGATGTCCATCCGTTGAAACAAACGTTGTGTTTTTGTCACCCAGGTTAACATAAACACCCGTCATAGCCGGACGTAACTCATCGTTGCTGGTAGCAAAAATGGTGTTGTTCACAGCGCGCGCCAATACTTCTGATGAAATCTCGGCCGAGAAATCATTCGATACATTAGGCACTTTCGGGAAATCTGTCGCATTCTCGCCAGAAAGCTTGTAGCGGCCGTTATCAGAAATTATTTCAATACTATAGGTTGATTCATCAATAGAGAACGTAACAGGTTGTTCCGGTAAATTCTTCAGGGTATCCAATAAAATACGGGCAGGCACAGCAATGCTTCCCTTTTCCTTCGATTCAACCTGAAGTTCGGTAATCATGGACGTTTGCAGGTCAGAAGCTGTCACCGTCAGGCTTCCCTTTTCCAATTCAAACAAAAAGTTTTCGAGGATCGGCACTACAGGGTTTGTAGTAATTACTCCGTTGATATTCGAAAGCTGCTTCAGCAGATAGGCAGAGTTAACAATGAACTTCATTCTGTAATAGTGGTTTGATTTTTAAAGTGGGGTAAAGGTATAAAGAAAAAGCAATAATCGAAACGATCCAAATCTCACGCGAATGTCGTGAGTTCCTTCGGTTTGACAGGTTAATTCTTAATGAACCAGTCCCTCCTTTTCAGGATGGCGGCTACCTTCTTTTTGTCGAAATAGGCTGGCTGAGAGCCCTGGATAATCCCAAGAATCGAGGTTTTACTCGAGTAATCGTAAAGGGCTAATGTGTAAGTCTTTCCAGACACTTCACTTACCTCCAATTCTACTACTGGCTTAGCGCTAACCAGGCTATCATAACCCCGTTCCTCGTGTTTATTAACAAATTGGTCCACGGTGAGGAACGAGACCGCATCTAGGTAATCGTTAAGCTTGGCGGTGTCTATAGACGTAATGCCTTTGATTTCAAAATATGCTTTTCCCATCCCGATTTCAAAATCATTTTTCTGATTGCCCGGAAAAACTGACTTCAAGGCTTGAAAATTTTTCCCATTAAAATTGAAAACATACTTGTCCTTCCAGCCATTTTCCTCCAGCTCGAAAATACCAGACGTATAAACACGATATCCCGGAATGACCATAACATAAGATTCCTCTTCGTCAACGTTTTTAAAATACGCCTGGGTTTTGTTGTTATTCCCTCCCGCTAAAAATTCCTTTTGCAAGTTATCAGTTCTATACAAGCTTACCCTTACACCATTATTTTTTAGAAGCGTTCCGATTGAATCTTCCATCGACTCAACAACTTGCCTTTTCGGCTCGGCTTCTTGCAAAGTAGCGAACAATACATCGATCATCGAACGATCTGCCAACTGGCCATTCACTTTCCACCGGGCTCCTTCAAACTTCAGCTCAATGGTTTGTTGATTTTTTGTCAGAACAATTTTATCAACCTGATTAAGATCTGTTACTTTAAAAATGGTTTTATCAACAGGTTCTTCCTTCCGATTTAAAAAAAACCATAACAATACTGTGGCAATCGTGAGGAAGCCCAGCGTAAATAATAGCTGTATGTTTCGTTTACGCTGCATGGGTGAAGGATGAGAATTTACGTTTTCGCAAAACAGACCGCACTACACCATAGATAACTAACAACATCAACGGCAGTGCAATATTGATGATTTGCCACTTCAGTTTTTCGTTTCGAACTTTTTCTTTATCGAGCGGGCGGATTTTTACTTCTTTATTACGTGCTGCTATCAGCCCATCTTCCTGAACTAAATAAGCGACCGAGTTCATCAATAATTCATTATTTGCGAAGGTGTAACGAACAAATGGATCAAACCCCAGTTGCTGAGGCT
>DASTYM010000526.1:0-19727 GCA_035764995.1 Cyclobacteriaceae bacterium
TCAGTTGAAATATTTTCTCTGTTACGCCCGACTGATTGAAACTTTGTGGATACATTACTTTAATGTAAGAAGCACTCAATCGATCGGCTGCCCCGCCAGCTCCCATCGCCCGCACACGAACCACCAATCTTCCGTCAACGCCTATGTCTGACCAATTCAAGGGAACCGAAATGGTTCTTACCTCTGAATCTGGAAAACTCTGGTTAGCAACAACCCGTGAGGGTGCCGAAGGTCCAACGGAAATTTCTACCACATGAGAAAGATTTGCCCGACCCATTACCTGAATTTCAAGTTGCGGATTTCCTGCGGCTTGCGAGGTGAACAAAATATTTTCGATAGTATAGTCAATGAATGAATTTTGTATGATCAAATCACCTGTCCAACCCTCGCCTGTCTCGAAGAACGAGTTTTGCAAATAAGTACTGTACAACTGACCCGTAGCATACTGCGTGGTTAACACACGAAGTTTTTGATCCCGATGAGAAGTTTCAGCAGGAAGAATTGGTAAATTATTCGAGAAAAATTCTTCCATGCGCAAACCTTGTTGGGGCAGGGGATTCACCGTAAGAAAATAAGCTGTAGTATCACTGTAAAGATTGTAATACTGGTGCGGTTGTGTTGAAGCAGGTTGATAGAGTTCGGCATCGCTCACGCCATCATTCTTTTTCCCATAGAATTCGATGTAATCGGAAGCGTTAAAAATTGCATCAATTTCTCCCTGCACCCGAATGTGCTGCTCAATTCCGCGATGAAAAATCTGAATTCTGCGGGGGTCAGTACTTCCTGCCGGGAAACCGGCATTTTCGAGATCGGCATAGGTGAGTCTGTAAATACCATCTTTTGCGACCGGTATTTTATAATACTGCTGATTGAATTTAATCCACTCGTTTCCAAACTGGGCAATACAGCCAAAAGCGATAAAAACTGTGAAGAAAGTAACAAACAGAGTTCTCATGATCGCGTTAAACACCCTCAATTAACCTGCAATATACGCAAAGTCAATTTTGGGTTTAATACTGCATTTTCGCTTAAAGTAAGAAGGCTTAATCTTTATCTTAGGCTACTGAATCAGCAGCTCACATTTTCAAAATTTGTAGACCGCATCAGTCGCATTCCTGATCGGCTGAAAGACCAGCACCTTAAACCGCAGCATACTTTTTTAAAATTTTATGAACAGCGAGGTATCCAAGTCAAGGTTTTCAAATTGGAAGAATCTGAATCTATCAATCAATTTCTTAACCAGTATGATTTGAGGTTCCTCATTTGAATAAAAGTGGTCCTTATAATTATAATTATCGATCTTATTATAATCAAGATACTTTACAGAAGCTCTTGAAATCTATCGGATGGACGTGGCGCTGTTTGGGCATGAAAATGAATTCAAAACCCTGTCGGAATTTACCCTAAAGGGTCTGTAAAACTGTTCATTAATGAACTCAGGTTTGTTCAGTTCTGTAAATCTGCGCACATAAAATCCTGCTCTTGAAAAATTAATCAATTGAAAATCAGTTACTTGTAAATAAGTTATTTTTTAGCACAGTACTTGGTTATGCCAAGTACGTTCCGCATTACCGCGGAATGCTAATGGAGTAACTATGGATCTTGAGAACACACAAGTGCAGATGCGGAAGGGCATATTAGAGTATTGCATTCTACATATTATCGCCCGCGGAGAAGTGTACGCATCAAACATGCTGGACGAACTTACAGCTGCCAAAATGATTGTGGTGGAGGGTACGCTTTATCCACTCCTCACCCGGTTAAAAAATGCAGGTTTGCTTGAGTACAAATGGGTAGAATCAAAATCGGGCCCGCCACGCAAATATTATAAGCTTACAGATAAAGGAATTAAATTTCTGGAAAAACTGACCGAAACCTGGGATGAGCTGATTCGCTCCACTGATATGATCACATCTCGCTCAAATTCCCAATCGCAACCAAACTAACATCTGACTCTTCACCAATATGAAAAAGAATATAAGTATTAACATCAGCGGCATCATCTTCCACATCGAAGAAGACGGTTACGAGGTTTTAAAGAAATACCTTGACTCCATCAACAAATATTTCTCATCGTTTGAAGACAGCAGCGAGATTTTATCTGACATTGAAAGCAGAATAGCAGAAATTTTTCTCACCAAGCTGAACGAGGGCAAGCAAATTATTACT
The DNA here is from genome assembly GCA_035764995.1 of Cyclobacteriaceae bacterium. Taxonomy (GTDB): domain Bacteria; phylum Bacteroidota; class Bacteroidia; order Cytophagales; family Cyclobacteriaceae; genus UBA2336. The sequence continues at coordinate 2,170 of DASTYM010000526.1, forward strand.
GCTGAAGACGTTAACTCGCTGGTGGTTACCATGGGTAGCGTGAGTGACTTCAAAGCCGCTGAAGAGCCGGAATTCACAGAGGGCTCTGGAAGTCAATCGGAAGGCGAATCTAAAAAAACTCAAGGCAGTTATACTCGTACTGCATCAAAAACTTTATATCGCGATCAAAACCGGAAAATTTTGGGTGGTGTTTGTGCCGGTATGGCCAACTACTTCAGTGTTGATGCAGTTTGGATCCGTTTGATTTTTGCCTTATTCACCGCTGCCTGGGGTTTTGGATTACTTGTGTATATCGTGATGTGGATTGTTGTCCCCGGATCATTCGAACTGGAAGAACCACAGGGAACGAAAAAGATGTTTCGTGACAACGAGAAAAAAGTTTTGGGTGGTGTATCGGGCGGTTTAGCCGCTTATTTCGGAATCGATATTATCATCGTCAGGCTACTGTTCGTGATCACGGCCGTCTTTGGCGGGTTTGGACTCGTAGCCTACATCGTCTTGTGGCTGGTGCTTCCACCAGCCGTTTCTATTACGGATAAAATGCAAATGCAGGGAGAACCTGTAACGCTTTCCAATATTGAATCAAATCTGAAGAAAGGATTGAATGTGCAGGAAGGCGAGGAAAGTGCTTTAGTAAAAATCCTATTGTTCCCCTTCCGTCTTTTGGGAATGATCCTGACCGGCTTGGGAAAAATTTTTGTGCCACTGATTGAAGTTATTCGCGTGGCGTTTGGTATCGTAATCACCTTTACAGGGATATCACTTGTCTTCGCTATCATTGTTTCTACCGGAATTTTATTTGGGTTGATCTCAGGGGTATCCGTTCCAATTCACTGGGGCGTGCCATTCAATGAAGCTGCCCTTCCCATGGAAGCAATGAGCCGCGCCATTCCAACGATGACAGCCGTTGCAGCATTTGTTGGCGCCATCATCCCAGGCATTATGATCACGCTGTTGGGTATTTCGGTCATTGCTAAACGAATTGTGTTCAGTAATACCGTGGGCTGGACGATCTTTATATTCTTCCTGCTGAGTGCTGGTGTGATGAGCTTTACCATTCCTAAAATAGCGTTCGCCTTCAAAGAACATGGTGAAGTAAAAATTGAAAATGAATACGATCTGAAAGGAAAAACTGCCTTGTTAAAAGTTCGTGAAACGGGATTGGATGAATATGATGCAGCATCGCTTACGCTGAAAGGTTATGAAGGAAAAGAATTCAAACTCGTGCAGTATTTTGAAGCACAAGGCAACAGCCGCCAGATTGCAATTGAGAATACCAAAATGGTTGACTATCACGTTGCCGTTGAAGATTCAGTATTCACATTCGATAGTAATATTCAATTCAAACCTGATGCAATTTTCCGCGCGCAGCGCCTTAAAATGACTTTGTTCATTCCGTACGACTATAAGTTTGTGCTTGATGACAATGTGTACAGGCTCGTGAACACTTATTTTGATTGGGAGAAACGCGATGGCCAAACCTGGGTGATCTCTAAAGAAGGAGGACTGCAGTGTGTGACATGCCCTCAGGATGAATTTACTGACTCGGAAGGCAAACCAACCAGCTCACTAAGCGATTTCAATGAACTTGAACTCAGTGGATTATTTGATGTACGAATTAACTATGGCCACGAGTATTCTGTAGAGTTGATTGGTGACGAAAGAGAAAAAGAGAAATACACGGTGAGCCAACACGGAAGAACCCTGACAATCGAATACAATAACAAAAACAAAAAATTCGATTGGAAATCGAACCCTTTGAACCTGGAAAAAATCAAAATCAACATTACCATGCCTGACCTGGAAAGTCTTGACCTGAAAGGATCTGGTGATGTGATCTTCAGTGGTTTTAATCCATCCAGCTTCGAACTTACTGCCCTGGGAGCAATTGATATTGATGGTCAGATTAACACGCACGACATCGTTATTAATCTCAGCGGAGCGTCTGAACTGGAACTTCGGGGAGAAGGCAACACGATGGAGGCAACCATTCAGGGTGCTTCACAGTTAAAGGCCTATAACTTCTCTACAGAAGATGCTTCTATAGAAGCAAATGGGGCATCATCGGCTAAGGTATATGTGAGCAGAAAGCTTGAAATGAAGGAGGGAATAGCCAGTAAAGTGAGTTACCGGGGTGATCCTGAATCTGTCATTAAAGAGTAAATGCAAGAATCCAAAAAACTAAATACCTTTGAACTATGTTCCTGATCCTCATTTTCGTTATTGTACTATTCTACATCGGGCTGATCATTGGTCGCTTGCTGAGATAGTATCTCACAATTAAATACCTGATATTGATTATAAGGCTCCTCTGTAAAAGTAAGCAGTAAGCAATATGCAGTAAGCAATTTGCCTATTGCCCTTTGCTTACTGCCTACTTCTATCGAATATTTCCCGAAACCCAAGCAACCTCTTGCCTCGTATTGACATCTTAGTAGTGAATCGTTTAAATGGAATTCAAAATCTACCGGGCTAACGAAGACGAGCTTATTAAAGGGTGTGTCAGGCGTGAAAGAAACGCCCAGAAACGCCTTTATGATATGTTTTCGTCTAAAATGTATGCGTTATGCTGCCGGTATGTGAAAGATTCCATGGAGGCTGAAGATGTGTTGGTAACAGCCTTCACCAAGATTTTTGACCGGATCGGTCAATATAAAGGTGAGGGCAGTTTTGAAGGATGGATCAGAAGAGTTGTTGTTAACGAGTCACTCACCTACTTACGCAGAAACCGCTCCATGTACATCGAGACAGAATTGGAAGCGGCTGACCGCGAACCTGATTATCAACAAATCAGCGATCACCTGGAAGCTGAAGACCTCTTAAACATGATTCAGGAATTACCCGCTGGTTACAGGATTGTTTTCAACCTGTACGCCATCGATGGGTATTCGCACAAAGAAATAGCCGACCAACTCAACATCAGCGAAAATACTTCAAAGTCTCAGTTGAGCAGAGCCCGTGTATTTCTTCAAAAAATATTGGCCGACCGTGAAGCCACAACAAAACAGAAACGCCATGACATCACAACCTGACAAACTTTTCCGCGAAAAACTGGAAAATTTTCAGCGGCCCACCTCTGCTACCGCATGGGAAAGGATTGAAAGTGGGTTGAACAAAAACCAGTCGAAGGGCTTTTGGCTGAAGTTCGCGGCAGGTATTTCGTTGTTTGGTGTGGCTGCCTTCTTATTGTGGCCAACTGATCAAGCTGAAAATCAGCAAGCAAGTAACCCAACTATTGTTACGCTAAAAACAGTGCCCACTGATAATGCTCCTGAGCAGATCACACCTGCAACAAAAGCAGAATCGCCAACACCAAAAGCAGCCGCAAAAAATAAGTCCGTCAAAAAAACTGAAGCTGTTTTACAAGTTGAACCCGTTCAGGAAAATAAAGTGACCGTTATTGAGCCTGTCATTGTTCCGACAGAACAAGTTGAGGTTGCAGTAACAGAGGTAAACACGAGCGAAACAATTCCATCCAAAACAATTGTGTACTCCGCAGAAGAAGTTAATGCGAAGTTCCTGAAGAAAAAATCACCCAGCGAAGCAACCGCCAGCGAGAAAAAAACATCTGGTATACAAAAGCTGATGGGATTAGCCTACACCATAAAAAATCCTGAACAAGGAATAGGTGACCTTCGGCAAAAGAAAGATGAAATTCTGGCGCTGAATTTCCTCTCAAACGAGGACAAAACCAATAAAGAAAAGAACTAATGAAAAATGTACTTACAATCGCAACCGCACTTCTTGTTTCGCTGGTTGCGGTGTCACAGGCACGTCCTGCTGATACGGTCGTGATCGAACTTGCCAAAACCAGCAAGGTTGTTTTTACCATGAAAGATCGCAGCGATATCGAAACATTGAAGCAATATGATTTCCAGGCATTGTTCAATGACTTGCTAGCCAAGCTCGAAGCGGAAGACACTGTGAAGGCCGGAGTGATGGATACCACTAAAACTGTCAACAACAACACCGTTGTGCAAACCGAAACAGTTGAAGAAAACTGGGGCAAGGAAGATGAAAACGATGACGACAATTGGGAACATAGAAAATACCGCCATCATGGCACTCGTCATTCTTTCAACTTTGATTTCGGAATGAATAATTATTTAGAGGAAGGAAAATTTCCTGACCAAAATGGCTCACAGTACGCCATCCGCCCCTGGGGTTCGTGGTACATTGGGCTTAATTCAACCCTCCGCACACAAGTCTCAAACAAGTTTTTCATTGAATGGGGCACAGGTGTGAGCTGGTACAATTTCAAATTCCAGGACGACAATACCCTGATGCTGCAGGATGACAACGGAGTTTACTTTGACACAGATGCCCGCGCAGTATCCTTTAAAAAAAGCAGGTTGATGGTTTGTTACCTCAATGCCTCGATTGTTCCAATGTTTGACCTTGGCGGCCATAGTCGCAAGGCAAGATTCTGGGACTCACATGGCAGCAACTTTAGAATTGGCGTGGGCCCTTATGTTGGCTACCGCATCGACAGCTCACATAAGCTTGTGTATAAAGAAGATGGCGACAAAGAAAAGGACAAAGAGAAAGATGATTTCTATATCAACAACATGCGCTACGGCATCCGCGCCCAACTTGGTGTGCGCTCGGTTGACTTCTTCTTCAACTACGACCTCAATGAATTGTTTGTAGAAAACAAAGGGCCGAAACTCAACGCCTTTAGTTTTGGGGTAATCTTTTAATAGGGATTAGGCATTAGGGCTTAAGACTTGGGTACACCGGGCTTAAGCTCTGATCTTTTACTGATGCCTAATGCCCGTTGCCTAATGCTATTGTGCCTTTGTTACCGGAATGATTTTCCTATTTTTACGCCTTCCCTATCAATACGGGGGCTAAAATTTTCCGGTAAATGAAAAAGATTAATTTCTCAGAACATGTTCTCCCTCACGCTATTGCGATTGTAGCGTTTTTAATAGTGACTGTATTCTTCTTTGGACCCGTTTTCTTTGAAAATAAGTCATTGGTCCAGGGTGACGTTCAACAATCCATCGCGGTTTCAAAATCATTGCGCGACTACCGCGATCAAACAGGGGAAGAGGGCTTATGGGCCTCCAGCATGTTTAGCGGAATGCCCGGTTATATGGTAACCGTTGAGTGGGGTTACACTGCCGTTTCTGTTCTCAAGCGTATTCTTGCTTTAGGCCTACCGCATCCGGTTGCTAACATATTTTTAGCATTTATTAGCTACTACATCATGTTGCTGGTCTTTAGAATAAGGCCTTACCTCGCCATAGCGGGGGCACTTGCGTTCGGGCTCTCATCATTTATGATCATTGGACTTTCTGCCGGTCACAACGCCCGAATTGGCGCGATGGCATTTATGCCATTAGTGATGGCGGGAATTCACCTTTCATTTTCAGGAAAAAGAGTTTTAGGGTTTGGTGTTACGGCAGCAGCCTTAGCGTTGCACCTCCGTGAAAACCACCTGCAGGTAACGTATTATCTATTATTGATTGTGTTAGGTTATGGATTGATGCAACTCATTGTGGCCATTCGTGAGAAAAAGATTTCAGAAGTTTTCAAAACTGTAGCCACGTTAGTCCCTGCAGCATTGCTGGCAGCTGGCACTTTTTTCGGACCGCTATGGGCAGTGTATGAATATACACCCTACTCTACCCGCGGTAAAACTGAATTGATAACTCCTGCATCGGTTAACTCCGGAACAGGACTTAATCGTGATTATGTTTTCAACTACAGCAACGGAATTCTGGAACCAATGGTGATGATGGTGCCAAATTTTTATGGTGGCGCCAACTCACAATATTTCTTTCGCGATCAAAACAGTGAATCATACAAGGCTTTGATGGCTACCGGTAATGAGCAACTTGTCAATAGTTACGCTCAGTATACTTCACAGTATTGGGGCGAGCAGCCCTTTACTGCTCCCTACTATGCAGGAGCTATTATTGTATTTCTCTTTGTCGTGGGAATTATTTTTGCCGAACGCAAATACACATGGTGGTTGGTATCACTCACTGCATTTGCAATTGTACTGAGCTGGGGAAAGAACTTTGAAACATTCAATTACTTCTTATTCGACCACCTTCCGGGATACAGCAAGTTTCGTTCAGTGACTTTCGTTCTCGTGATTGCATTCTTTTCTATGCCCTTGTTGGGGCTTATCGGGCTAGAGAAGTTTTTAGAAAACGGTGCAACAAAAGAGACCAAAAATAAACTATTGATTGCTTTTGCAGCCACCGGTGGCGTGTGTTTATTACTTGTCATTTTTGGCGGCATGCTCAGTTTCCTGAGAAATGCGGAGACGAATCTCCCCGATTGGTTTGCCAGCGCATTACGTGCTGACCGTAAATCAGTATTGAAAAGTGATGCGTTCCGCTCGTTCGGATTCATTGTGATAGTTTTTGGTGTGCTCTATTTCAATTTGCAGAAAAGACTTTCTCCATATTTGTTCTATGCATTCCTCGGATTTGTAGTCATGATTGATCTGGTTGTAGTAGATAAGCGATACTTCGCAAAAGAAAATTACAAACGTAAACGTGAAGCTGCTTTTACTCCGAGACCAGTGGAAGAACAACTGTTACAGGATAAGAGCTATTTCAGAGTGTTGAGTGATGAAATGGACGGGCGAGCATCGTACTACTTTAATTCGTTGTTGGGATATCACGGTGCCATCCTGAAACGTTACGAAAACCTCCAGGACTCGGCCTTGTACCAGGATGTACAGGAATTTTTTACAGACGTTCAGCAACAAAAAACGGATTACTCTAAATATGGAATAATCAATATGCTGAACTGCAAGTACATCATATTTGGCCAGCAGGCAGGTCAGTTTGTGCTGAATCGCGGAGCAGCAGGTCCTGCATGGTTTGTAAGCGAAGTAGTTTCCGTAAACTCCCCTACCGAAGAACTTGCCAAAGTTGAAGAGATCGACACGCGCAAAGTAGCGGTTGTTGACGCGTCCAAGTTTCAGGCACCAACTGCCAATTATGACAGCGCTTCTTCAATCACCATTACAGAGCGAAAACCGAATTACATGAAATACGAAGCCACAACGAAGACAAACAATCTGGCCGTATTTTCGGAGATCTATTATGCACCGGGCTGGAGCGCTACCATTGATGGAAAAGAAGTACCAATTCTACGGGTAAATTATGTGTTGCGTGCCTTGGAAATTCCGGCTGGTACGCATACTGTTGAATTCAAATTCGCGCCTAAGTCGTACACCGTTGGTAATCCAATTACTACAGCCTCATCATGGATCATGCTGGTGGTTCTTTTGGGAAGTATCGGATGGAGTTTGAGAAAGGAGAAGGGAGCTTAATTCGGAAAAGCTGTTTTCCAGTACTTCAATATCCACGGCACTAGAATCCTATATCTTAGTGAAACAGAAAAAGAGGTCAAGTCGGCTGGAGAAAAAGCACTACCGAATCATCATCGGCCTGACGATTTTTGCTGTTGTTTATTATTATTTCATTGAACCTAAGACTATCGGAAACGACATCCGGTACCAAGTCTATATTTTTTGGCTGCCGACAATTCTTGGCGTGATTCTGTTAGCCATTTATCGCAGGACCTTTTTATTAAAACAGTTTGCCGCCAACAAAGGATTTGTAATGTGGGCAGCGATGACATTCTTTTATCTGCTGCAAGGATTTTTGTTTTCATACCTGAGTTTCGGACAGGTCGCTAAAATGAGCTGGGACTATTTAAATTATCAAACCGGCAATCAAAATTTGTCTGAGCAGGTGACCTGTAATGTGACCAGATTCTGGGCTAAACGAAGACCATATTCCTTCGACTTTGAATTTAACGGTGAGAGCGAAAGCTTTAGAGTTCCCTACCGGGATGTGAAGCCGTATCGGGACAAGGACCCAAAATTATATGAACTTGAAATAAAAGTCCGTAAGGGCCTCTGGAACTACTACCTGGTTGACAGTTGGAGAGTACTTGAGAAGTGATGTTTCCGTCACCGACCTGTATGTAAAACGATCGCTTAGCGAGCTTTCTGCCATTTTTTTATTACTCTAAAATCTTTAAGTTTAGATAGCATGACCGCTGTCAACTTTTACGAAGATATAAAGGGAAATCCTGCAAAATTTAACCAGCTCGCCTGTAAAGGTTTGCTGTTTGCGTATTACAGTTGTCCGCAGGTCGATCTTAAAAAAGAATTCTTTTCGCAGCACAATTTTATTTCCTACACTTTCAGCGGGGAAAAAAGGATTCACAAGGCTGACAAAAGCTGGTACCTGGAGAGCGATGTTGCTATTTTCGCAAGAAAAGGTGCGTACTTGTTTGAGAAGTTCGAGAACATTGAGCACTGCGTAATGGTGTTTTTTATTCCAGACTCTTACTTAAAGTCTGTTATCAGTGAAAATCGTGCACAACTTCCGGCTACTCGTCAGCCTGCTTCTCCAGTCGATGCAATCGTGAAGCTTGATCTGCCAGCTTCTACAAAGGCTTTCTTTCAATCGATGATCGCCTATTTTCAGGATCCTCCATCTGAAAGTATTCTAGAGTTAAAGTTCCGTGAGTTGCTGCTCAATATCATGAGCAATCCGCGCAATCAGAATGTGTTGTGTATGGCCAACAATATTCAGTTGCACGAACGGCCATCGATCCAGCAGGTCATGGAAGACAATTTTTTGTACAACCTGACCCTGGAAGATTTTGCAAAGATTTCGCTACGTAGTTTGCCAACGTTTAAACGCGAATTTAAAACCCTCTTTAAAACCACGCCCGGAAAGTGGCTACTGAACAAACGACTCGAAAATGCGAACATGCTCCTGAATTCCACTTCGAAAAGCGTGAACGAAATAGCCTTTGAAAGTGGCTTCGAAAACAACACACATTTCAGCCGGGTGTTCAAAGAAAAATACGGAAAGTCGCCACTCCACTTCCGAAAGGAGATCGCCAGTATTTAACTGATCCGGCCAGCAATCTTTTTGACCTTTTTAGCAAAGTCCGCCTGAACGCGCATGCTTACCTTTGGTCGTATTAAAGAAACCCAAAACAACCTTATGAATTTACAGAACCTCCTCCTTGAACTGGGCCCTGAGATCGAAAAACAAGGTTTAGTTTATGATACCGAAAATAAGTTCGCTGAAAAAAACTTTAGCCTTTTAAAACAAAAGGGTGTTTACAAGGCCCTTATTCCAGCCGACCTGGGAGGCGGAGGCGTTGCGTATTCAGACCTCTGTTATTTCTTGAAAGATTTAGCAGGCTATTGTCCTTCAACTTCGCTTACGCTTTCCATGCACATGCACCTGGTAGCTGTTTTGGTTTTCAAACACATGAATGGAGACGCATCGGCTACCAAAACATTACAAGCGGTTGTAGAAAAAGACCTGATTTTGTTGAGCACCGGAGGGGGTGATTGGGTGTCCTCAAACGGAACTGCCAAAAAAGTAGATGGCGGTTATCGTATTACCTGTAAAAAATCCTTTTGCAGCGGGTCACCTATTGCGAACGTGGCCGTCATGAGTTGCGTTTATGATGATGGCTCTCAGGAACGCGTGTTGCATTTTTCAACTCCGATGAATGCCGAAGGTGTCGAGATCATCTACGATTGGAATGCCATGGGGATGCGAGGCACCGGATCCAATTCTGTAAATTTCAATGATGTGTTCGTTCCTGAAGAAAAAATTACACTTAACCGGGAAAGAGGAAAGTGGCATCCGGTTTGGGATGCGGTTAGCACATTGGCGTTTCCGGTTTTTATTTCTCCCTATGCTGGTATCGTTGAATCAATCAATAAAAGAACAATTGCATTATTTTCTAAAAAGGCCAGTTATGAGTCCTATGGACTTTCCAGTCTTGGTGAGATGAACAATCACTATCAGATCACCAACATGGCGTTACAAAAATTGATCGACAACGCAAACAATTTAAATATCAAGCCAAGTATGGATTCAGCTGCTGTTGCTCTACAAACAAAATCCATCATCACACAACATGGAAGAATGAGCGCTCAGGCGGCCATGGAGGCATTGGGGGGCTACTCATACTACTATAAAACCGGCATAGAGCGGCTCTATAGAGATTTGCTTGCCGGTGAGTTTCACCCCATGCAGGCATGCAAGCAAAAAGAAATGCAGGGAAATTATCTCGTTGGAAAAACATTAGCCGGGTAGAAACCCTGAAGTGAATTGTGATAATAATTCTGATATGAAAAAACTCAGTATTCTTTTTGGAACAATTATTTCTGTTGTACTCTTGTCACTATTTATGCAATCGTTTAAAGCAGAACCAAAAAATATGAACCGACTAATCGATTTGAGCCATGTTATTGAAGATGGGATGATTACCTACAAGGGGTTACCGGCACCGATCATCTGCGATTATTTAAGTCGTGAGGAATCAAAAAAGCGATACGATCCGGGCACAGAATTTCAGATTGGCAAAATTGAAATGGTGAGTAATACGGGAACATACATCGATTGCCCGTTCCATCGCTATGCGGACGGACAGGATTTAAGTGAGGTTGGTGTGGAGCGCTTTGCAGAGCTGGAAGGAATCGTGATTCAGGTTGATCTTAAAAACGGAAGTGGAATTGGGAAAGAAGTATTTGAAGGTTTGAAGCTAAAAGACAAAGCCGTTTTGGTAAACACGAGCTGGAGCAAGCATTGGCGCACTGATGCCTATTTTGAAAATCATCCGTTCCTGACGGAAGAAACGGCCATTTACCTGCGAGATGAGGGAGTAAAACTTGTTGGCATCGATTCGCACAATATTGATGATACGAAAATAAAAAGCCGGCCTGTTCATACAACCCTGTTAAAGGCCGGGGTTCTGATCGTTGAGCATTTGTGCAATCTTGATCAAATACCCAAAGGAAAGTTTGTTTTCAATGCTGTGCCACCGAAGTTCAAAGGTGTTGGCACGTTTCCGGTAAGGGCGTACGCGCGCATGCTTTGACGCATCTCAGCATCCAATTTGACTTGGAGGCAATACAGGAAGATTCTATCTTGTTCATTTAACAGCGATGTGGCAAATTTGACATCCTTAATTTTGTCATCTGTAGCCACCGGAATATGTATAAACCTTACGGAAACAAATAAGGGTTGAACAATTTTGTAACACAATTCTCATATATGAACCATAGAATCTTAAAGACGACCTTTCAAATGATAATTTCTTTTGCACTAATCAGCTGTGGAGACAAACTGGAACAAAAAGGATTCGCTGTCACCACATCAGCCACTGACGAAGAAACTGAGATTGATGGGATTTCAAAAGACTCATTGTCTTTCCCGACCAGACCCAGCAATGTGCTTTTAACGGGGAACCCGATTTACCGCCTAGCCACCATCTACAAAGTGAATTTCAATAAGGACAGCACATCTTTCATCGGCTCAAATCACTTTCACTACAATTTCGAGGAGATAGGTGAAAACAATGGAAATCAGTGGAACAACAATTATTTACCCGGGTTGGAGGCCGCCTATGGATACAACCTTGTGAATGTTTCTCATTTCAACACGGAGACCCAAAAACAAAAATTTTTCTTTGAACGACCGGTCTTGATCAGGACCGTATACTATCCAACGTTTTCAAAAGACACCCTGAATTATAAGCCAGTAAATCGAACTTACTTTATGATTTCGGCCTACGATGAAGACACTAATAAAGATGGATTTATAAACGTTAATGATTTGAGAAGATTTTACTCGTTCGACATTAACGCAGAGAACAAAAAGGCTATTATTCCAATGCAATACTCCGTTTATAAATCAGAATATGATTCAGCGAATGACTTGATCTACATTTTTGCAAAACTTGACGAAAACAATAACGGCATGGTGGATGAACTTGAACCAATACATATTTTTTGGGTCGACCTTAAGAATCCCGAAAGGACAGGAAAGCAATATTAGAAACCTCTAATCATAAAAGTATGACCGGGCAATTCAAGACAACGCATTTCGCACCTGAGCTGCATATTCCCAATGGCACATTCAACATTGACTTTTACACGAAATTTGGTGCAAAGGAACATTTCTGCTTGAGAAACGATGACGGAAGCATCCATGTTGCAGAATTAGAAATAGATGGTGCTATTTTTCATCTTCACGAAACCATGCGCGGTGCGCTTGAACCCGTCCGCGCAAAAGGAGTAACCGCGATCATTGGTTTATTTGTTCCTGACGTAGATGAAACGATGAACAAAGCTATTCAGGCAGGTGCAACAGAAATTAACCCGGCAAACGATTACGAATATGGTTATCGCCAGGGAATGTTCGTAGACCCGTTTGGGCATTACTGGCAAATACAGAAAAAAATATACTTACCCTCGCTTTAGCCAGCAAGGGCGTAATTTTTCAAAGACAGTCACTATATGGTGAGGTAATGTTTATTGAATAATAATAATTATTTATTGTTTATCACTAAATAATTATTATATTTACGGCTCAATATTCAAAACATCGTTATGAAACGAACTCCCATCATATTTCTTCAGGCAGTTGTTGTGCTTATCGGTATTGTGGCGCTTGCCATTTCAATTCGGCTTCCCTTACTCGAAGGAAGAGCAGCAAACTTAGACTTGTTCAGCATTTACTCTGACCCGTTCATCTTATATGGATACGCATCATCAATCGCTTTTTTTGTTGCCCTGTACAAAGCGTTCAAATTACTTGGATTAATTGGTCAAAATAAAATATTCTCCTCAAACTCAGTTGAGGCATTAAAGAGCATAAAGTATTGTGCAATTGTGCTAAGTATTTTAATTGTGGCAGCAGGGATATACATCAGGATATCCCATAATTCAGAGGATGACCCCGCTGGGTTTCTTGCTATTTGTATCGTGACTACTTTCGCATCCATAGTAGTTGCAACTGCCGCAGCAATATTTGAAAAAATCCTGCAGAATGCCATCGATATGAAATCTGAAAATGACTTAACAATCTAAGCTATGCCAATCATTGTAAACTTAGACGTGATGATGGCAAAACGAAAAATTTCTCTGAATGAACTTTCCGAAAAAGTTGATTTGACATTATCTAACCTCTCTATCTTAAAGACGGGCAAAGCGAAAGCAATTCGTTTTAGTACTTTAGAAGCAATTTGTAAAGCGCTAGACTGCCAGCCGGGTGACATTTTAGAGTATGTAAACGACAAAAAAAGAGCAACAATTCACTAACAAATTGGTTCTCTTTGCATTCGTTGGTGTTTCCGGTCACGATTCAAATTTTCGAAAAGCACATAACTGCAATATGATCGGTCACACCTGTTTGTTGATGTGCATGTTTGTTGGTACTCAAATTGATTTGTGAATTGGTTATTAAGATAGATGTTTTGCAATTTGGAACATCAACAAGGGCAAACACGATGAACAGGCTAAAAAGCTACTTAATAACCCTTGGAATGTTCTCTCCGTTGACTACGTTAGCGGGCGGTACCGGGGACGTGCTTGACTGGATGTCGATTCAATTCTTTGTACTAATCGCATTCCTTATCATGCTCCTGCTTATAAAAATTAATTGGGTTGGAAAAGGAATTATGATTTTCATCTTCATAGCGACAGAATATTTGACAATGAAGTTGTCAGTCGGTCTTCCCTACTCGACTTACAAATTGATGATAACTATCATTTCAATAGTCGCCCCAATCGTTACTACTTTTATCTCGTATTTGATATTGAAGAAAAAGTTTGTGAACAAAATATGAAGTAACATTGAATCATGAACACAGAAGGGCAAATCAAGGAATACATTGTCAGTCAGCCTGAACCAAAGCGGGGTGAAATGCAAGCGCTGCACCGCATGATTGTGGCAATAAAGCCTGCCTGCAAATTATGGTTCCTCGATGGCAAGAATAGCGAAAATAAAACAGTCTCTAATCCCAACATCGGGTACGGGCTCCGCACGATAAAATATGCCGATGGGAAGACACGGGAATTTTATCAAGTTGGTCTCAGTGCCAACACAACCGGGATCTCTGTCTACATTCTTGGCATCGATGACAAAGCTTACCTAGCCAAAACCTACGGAAAAAAATTAGGCAAGGCGAGCGTTACAGGGTATTGCATTAAATTCAAAACCTTAAAAGATATAAACATCGAAGTACTTCAGGGGGCCATCCGAAAAGGATTTGAAGTGCTGAATGAATAAGCGTTAAATCACGTTTTCCACTCCTCATTAATTTCAGCGTTTTGAAAATTAACCGCCAAGACGCAGAGACGCTAAGATTTCTCTGCGTCTTGGCGCCTTTACGGTTAATTATATTACTTCAATTTTGTAATCCACCGGTAACATCAAGTTAATTTGGTAGCTGACTCAACTCTTTTAGTTTTGTTGTCATTTTATTCTTGGCATGAGCATATCGCGAATTTTCATTTTAGCCCTGGTTTTTTTTAGTTTCAGCCATGTAGCTTCAGCACAGAAAGAAATACCTTATGTAATTCTGGTTTCTTTTGATGGCTTCCGTCACGATTATGTTGACAAGTTGAACCTTCTGAATTTTAAGGCTTTCATTAAAAAAGGTACACAGGCTGAAGCAATCATTCCATGTTTTCCCAGCTTAACATTCCCCAATCACTACTCGATCGTTACAGGTATGTACCCTGGCACGCATGGATTGGTGGATAATGGTTTTTATGATTCTGCCCGTAATGTAGTTTACCGGATGAGTGATCGGGATAAGGTAGTCAATCCGTACTTCTATGGAGGTACACCCTTGTGGCAGCTGGCCAGGCAGCATGGAATAAAATCAGCTTCCTATTTTTGGGTTGGCTCAGAGTTGAATGACCCGAAACTTCGCCCTGATTATTATTTTCTATATGATGAATCTGTTCCCTTCCAGTCACGCATCGACCAGGTCATTGCCTGGTTAAAACTTCCAGAAAAGGAAAGACCGCATTTCATCACACTTTATTTTGACAGTCCCGATCATCAATCGCATGAGTTTGGTCCGTTTGGTGAAGAGACAAGGAAGACACTCCTTCGAATGGATTCCTTGTTGGGAAACTTAATGAAGGGGTTACAAGACGTTAAACTACCGGTCAATACCATTCTCGTTTCTGATCACGGTTTAAGTGAACTTACAATGGTTCCTGAAACGTTCATTTTTTTAGATGAACTCATCGACATCAACAACAAATCCATACGCATTGTACATGGAAGAACCATCACGCATTTCTATGTTGATGATGATCCCACAAAATTAGATTCACTTTACAACGTGTTGAAAAAACAGGAGAAAAATTATACCATCCGGAAGAAAAAAGATCTAC
Source organism: Cyclobacteriaceae bacterium (assembly GCA_035764995.1). Classification (GTDB taxonomy): domain Bacteria; phylum Bacteroidota; class Bacteroidia; order Cytophagales; family Cyclobacteriaceae; genus UBA2336. The sequence continues at coordinate 17,378 of DASTYM010000526.1, forward strand.
CTGAACACTGGCATTATCAAAATCCAAGAGTTGGTGATTTAGTCATGGTGCCTGCGCCTTACCATAGTCTTCAGCGATCAGGTCGCGATAAATTTTCTGAAGAAACTACTGGCCGGAAATTTGGTGTGCATGGCTACGACCCGGCCGAAACAAAAGATGTGTGGGGAATATTCTATGCGCACGGCCCCAATATTAAAGCGGGGCAAAAAATCCCTGCCGTTCCCAACATTGATGTATATCCATTAATCGCTAAAATTCTGGGATTGAAACTTCCGAAAATTGATGGCAATCCAGAAACCCTGAACAAGGTCTACAAAAAGTAGGTCAGGCTCCCAGCGCTTCCAGCCTCTTCAATAAGGGAGGGTGAGAGTAATGAAAGAAAACGTACGCTGGGTGCGGATAGAGATTGCTTAGATTATCAACGGATAGCTTCTTCAACGCGTTGGCGAGTGCTGTTCCGTCATAGTTTTCTTTAGCAAACGCATCTGCTTCAAATTCGTTCTTGCGGCTATACAGGTGCATGAACAATCCTGTAATTCCAGAAACTGGTGAAAATAAAATACCGAATGCCAGCAGGTTTAAGTGAATGGCGAGCTGACTTCCGCCAAGCGCCAACGAAACATTTTCATTTAAGATGAGCAAAGACAACACCCACAATGTGAACACAATCTGCACCACCGATAAAACAAAACCCCAAATGATATGCTTCTTTTTAAAATGCCCGACTTCATGCGCAAGAACTGCTACGAGTTCATCTGTGGTGTGATTCGTTAACAGCGTATCGTACAACACAATTTTCTTCTTCTTTCCGATACCGGAGAAAAATGCATTCGCTTTATTGGAGCGCTTTGATCCATCAATGACAAAAATATTATCAAGCGGAAAATTTACTTTCTTTGCAAACGCTTCAATGGCTGTTTTCAATTCTCCATCCGCCAATGGCGTGAGCTTATTGAATAATGGCAATATCAATGAAGTATAGAACATGTTCACAAGCAAAATGAAGGCAGCTGCGAGGATGGAAAACCAAATCCAGAAGCTGGGCCCTATCTGCTGAACCAGGTAAAGAAGGGCTGTTAACAGAATACCACCAATAATTGCTCCCAGCAAATAACCTTTGAGTTTATCAACAATAAAAGTTTTGACTGTAGTCTTATTAAAACCATACTTCTCTTCGATCACGAAGGTGCTATACCATTGAAAAGGAATCGTCAGGATATCGGAAACCAACATCAGCACACCAAAAAAAACAAGCGCCAATACAATTTCATTTTGAATAAAGGGACGAAGTAAACCATCCAGCCATCCAAATCCTCCAAATGCTAACATACCAACCGACATCAAAAAACTAAAACCCGATGTGAAAAAAGAAAAATGTGTAAGCTCCTGATGGTACACCAATGATTTCAGGTATTTATCTTTTTCGTAGAATGCTTCGATCTCTTTTGGAATATCGGTGCGTTGAGCTTTCAGGTTAATATAGTCGAGTGCCTGATCGAACAGATAGCTCACAACAACGATACCGAGAATGATAATGAAAATAAAAGCAGGAGAAAAAGACATCATGCGACAATTTAAGTCGCAAAAATAGTAATTAGCGCAACAATAACGTTAAGGCCTGCTCAACCAGTTCAAATTGGAATTTCCCCAGCACTGACTCCATCATCGCTGTGATCTTGTCGTTCGATAAATTCCCAATACTTCCCTCGTGGGTGTGATTGATTTGTGTACCTGCTTTAAAATCCCCCTTCTCGATTGCACCTCCCACTTGTTTATAAGCATCCCGGAAAGGAACACCCGCGATGACCAGTTTATTCACCTCCTCCACGCTAAACAGGAGTTTGTATTGATCTTCAGCCAGAATATTTTCCCTTACCCGAATGTTCGAAAGCATAAGATGCATCATACTGAGGCAATCTTTGAGACTTTGAATGGCGGGAAAAAGCTTTTCCTTCAGCAATTGCATATCGCGATGATAGCCTGACGGAAGGTTGGCAGTTAAAAGCGCAATGTCGTTCGGTAATGAAATCAACTGGTTGCATCGTGCACGGATCAATTCAAACACATCAGGGTTTTTCTTATGCGGCATAATGCTGGATCCTGTCGTGAATTCATCCGGGAAACTGATGAATGCAAAGTTTTGATTCATGAAAAGCACAGCATCCATTGAAAGTTTACCCAGCGTGGCCGCGATGTTCGCAAACGCACTCGCAACAATACGTTCAGTTTTCCCCCGGCCCATTTGAGCGTACACAACATTGTAATTGAGATCATCAAATCCCAACAATTTTGCGGTCATTGTTCTATTCAACGGAAATGAAGAGCCATACCCTGCCGCTGAGCCCAACGG
>DASTYM010000527.1:0-5553 GCA_035764995.1 Cyclobacteriaceae bacterium
AACGCAATGGTTGGAAACAGGTCATCTGGCGGTACAGTGATGCCTTTTTGTGCAGCATACAGGTAGAGAATGCCACCAAGGATGAGAAATAAAAAGTTAACGATCATGAGAACCGCTGTAAATGTTATCATGTTGGTCTGAGAATCTTTCAGCGTCTTGACACTGATATTTTTCTGCATCATCTCCTGGTCAAGGCCAGTCATGGCGATGGCGATAAACATACCGCCCAGAATATGCTTCAACGCAAATGATCCGGATTTTATGTCCGTATTGAAAACTTGTGTGTATCCTTTTTCACTCATGAGCGTCCATGCTCCACCAAGATCAGTTCCCAGCGATTTCACGATCACGATGATGCACGCAGCCAATCCCACAAGCATGCCCGTAGTTTGCAGCGTGTCGGTATAAATAATTGTCTTCACACCACCTTCAAAGGTGTACAGTAAAATTAAGATGAGAATGACCAAAGAAGTTACGATAAATGGGATTCCAAGTTTATCGAAGATGAAGAGCTGTAGAATGCTGATCACAAGATAAAGCCTTGCGGTTGCACCGACCGTACGTGAGAGAATAAAAAAGAAAGCTCCCGCGCGGTGGGCGCTTATGCCGAAGCGTTGCTCGAGGTAAGTATAGATGCTGGTGAGGTTTAGCCGATAATAAAGAGGTAGCAAAACAAATGCGATCACGATATAACCCAGCAGGTACCCCAACACAACCTGAAAATAAAAGAAGTTGCCTGCACCAACACCTCCGGGCACACTTACGAAGGTGACTCCTGACAAAGATGTGCCTATCATTCCAAAGGCTACGAGCATCCAGTTGCTGTTCCTGTTGCCTATGAAAAAGGAATCATTGTTCGAGTTCCGGGATGTGAACCATGCCACGGTGAGCAGGAGTGCAAAGTAACCGATCACAAAAGAGAAGAGAATGATTGGGCTCATACTAAATGTTATTGAATGGAAGGTTCATGAATGCTTGAATAGTAACCATCATTAGGTCATGCCGCTAAAATAATAAACAATGATAATGACTCAGTTATTTGCTTATAGAAAGTGGATTTACATTTTCTAATCTGGCAGGACTTTTAAGCCCTTAAAATTCATTAACTTTACACCCAATCATCAGGACATATGAAACTGGCTTATCAGCAAGAAGAACAAGTAGCGGTGATGGAAGCTGTAGAGATAACCGATCTCATGGATTTGGTTGTGTTTAACGATGATGTGAATACGTTTGACCATGTTATAAACACACTCATCAGGGTGTGCAAGCATACCACCGAACAGGCAGAGCAATGTACGCTCATTATTCATTATAAAGGAAAATGCGCGGTTAAAAATGGCACGCTGGACTTTCTGAAACCTATGCGCGATGCCATCTGTGAAGCCGGCATTGACGGCAGAATTTTATAGCCGAACCATAATCCTTGAAATTTGTAAATTGAAGATTGTAAATTATTAGTCTTGGAATACCCGTCTAAGCTTATCGAAGATGCCGTTAACCAGATTTCCAAACTCCCGGGTATTGGAAAGAAGACAGCTTTGCGCCTGGTATTGCACCTGATCAAATCAAAAGAAGAAAGTACACTGCTCCTGACAGAATCCTTAAACAAATTAAGATCGGGAATTCGCTTTTGTAACCGATGTCATAACATTACAGACACTGAAGTTTGTGCTATCTGCAACAGTGCAAGACGTGATAAAAGTATTGTGTGTGTAGTGGAAGATGCCAATGATGTAATGGCGATTGAAAATACAGCACAGTATAACGGACTCTACCATGTGTTAGGAGGAGTGATCTCTCCCATTAATGGAGTTGGCCCTGGCGAACTGAAAATTGAATCACTGGTAAACCGCCTGAACCACGGCCAATCAGAAATAAAGGAATTGATTCTGGCGTTGAGCCCAACCATGGAGGGAGACACAACAGCCTTTTATATCCACAGACGTATAAAAGATCTTTCCATCAAAGTAAGTGTCATTGCCCGGGGCGTGCCGGTAGGAGGTGACCTCGAATACGCAGATGAAATTACACTGGGCAGAAGCATTCTCGGAAGAACGTTATTTAACTGATCTGTGAAAAGGAGCGTATCAATCATTCAGATAGTTATTGTTACAATCCTGACCCCTCTCCTGTTTTTAAGCGGTGTACTTTTCTTTACCCGATGGCAGCTTCCGTATAATACTGAAGGAAGATATTTTGACGCTGAAAGCGGGGTTGTTTATCTGCAGCAATCAGTTGAGGTATTTTTTATTGCATTTGTGATTTTGTTATGCTTAATGACTGCTACTATAATTTGGCGGGTTAAAACTGCAAGACGGTAGCATCTTCCATTATTAATTCTTTTCTTTGTTTGCTTTCCTTATTTGATATGAACAAAAATCTTTCTGACCGTATTGAAGCTATTCAGGAGTCAGCTACCCTGGCCATGGCTGCCAAAGCCCGTGAGTTTAAAAATCGAGGTATAGATGTTATTAATTTGAGTTTGGGCGAGCCCGACTTTAAAACTCCCAAGCACATTTGTGAGGCTGCAAAAAAGGCTATCGATGATGGGAAGTATTTTGCGTACCCTCCCGTTGCAGGTTACCAGGATTTACGTGAAGCAATAGCAGAAAAATATCAAAAACAGAACAATGTGCCGTATAAGGCAGAGAACATTATTGTATCAAATGGTGCAAAGCAATCTATTGCCAATACGATGCTCGCGTTGCTCAATAAGGGTGATGAGGTTATTGTATTCTCACCATTCTGGGTTAGCTATGATGCCTTGGTCCGGTTAACCGAAGCCACTCCGGTTTTAGTAAAAGGAACACTTGAAAATGATTTTAAAGTGACTGCTTCCCAACTGGAAAAGGCCATCACACCAAAAACAAGGGCGATTATTTTTTCATCGCCCTGCAATCCAACCGGTTCGGTTTTTACCCGAAAGGAATTGGAAGCTATTGCACAAGTGGTGCTGAAACATGAAAACCTTTTAGTGATAGCAGATGAAATTTATGAGCACATCAATTTCATGGGCGATCAGGTGAGTATCGCTTCGTTGCCCGGAATGTTTGAGCATACTATTACTGTAAATGGTTTTGCCAAGGGCTTTGCCATGACAGGCTGGAGGGTAGGATACATTGCTGCACCTAAATGGATTGCGGATGGCTGTAATAAAGTGCAAGGTCAATTAACTTCAGCGAACTGCTCTATTTCGCAACGGGGTGCACTTGCCGCCATAACAGGAGATTTGAATCCAACTGAGAGCATGGTAAAAGAATATCATCATCGTAGGGATGTTGTCTACAATTTATTGAAGGAAATTCCGGGTGTTAAAGCTAACTATCCGCAAGGAGCATTTTACTTTTTCCCGGATGTGAGCTATTACTTTGGAAAATCAGACGGCACAAAAGCCGTGATGAACAGTGATGATTTCTGTATGTACATGCTTGAGAAAGCCCATGTGTCGCTGGTTCCTGGTGAGGCCTTCGGTGATGAAAAGTGTGTACGCCTTTCCTATGCGGCAGCCGAGAAAGACCTGGTTAATGCATTGAAGCGAATGAGGGATGCGCTTCAAAACCTGAAATAATTAGGCGGTAATTCTTTTTCGGACAGCATCAATCTTTTCATTCATGCTGTTAAAAAATTTATTGCGCTCCTTTTCCCCTGTAGTACTGATCAGAATAGAACGGTTTTGAAGATTATTGATGAACGTTTCCGTTTGTTCGCAAAAAGCTTCATGGGTGGTGAGTAATAACTCGGTGATGTTGTGACTGATGTACACAGCTTTTTTATTTCCCATTCGGAACATCACTGTATTATCGGCAATCAATATTTCATTCTTAAAGAGCTTGCAGGAAACATTTTCATTCTTAAATCCATTTGCCGCTTGTTGGCGAACATCCTGGATCAGTTGTGCATATTGATCAAGAATTACGATTGCATCACTTTGTGACTTAAAGAATCCCGACTCCCGATAGAAGTCAAGTTGTTTTAAAGTAACGTTCGTGGTTTCATCGGCCCATACTTCGATGGTGGGTATTTTGTTATAGGTCTCCCAGATTTTACGACCAAGTGTAAAGTATTCTCCAGAAACCAGTTTCGAGGAGAATTTTTCAGACTGTAAATTTTTGTAGTTGAGCACGGATTTCATCCAAAAGAACATCTTGAATGCACACAGCTCCGGGTAATGGAAATAATGGAAAACGGGAATATCCTTGGCTGTAAAAACAATTTCTTTTTCAGCAGGAAAACTATCAATGGTCTCTAGGTTGCTCAGCATAGAGCGAAGCCAGCGTTCAAAAGTCTGAGGTGTATTATTAACAACAAGGTGCTTGAAAGGAATGACTTCCGAAGGATTGCCCAACAGAACATCTAATGAAACTCCAAATTGATTACATAACACTTTGGCCTCGTCCAATGAAAGCACGGTTTCTCCGCGAATCCTGCGATAGGCGCTATCACGGCTAATTTTTAGTATTTCAGCAATTTCATCCGCGAAGGAGACATTGGGCGGTAGGTGTTTCTTTACCTGCTCCAAAAAGGAGGATTGGGCGTTTTCCAGGGGCATCGAAATAGGTAGAGTTGCATATAATACTACACATTTTGCCACGATTTGCAAAAATTGCAACTCCCCCCTCTAAAAAGGCCAGAATCGACATTTTTTACAAAACAAATACGGATTCCACGCAAACTTCAGAGTTGTCTGGTGGGTCTAAGAACCTAGATTCGATACAGCGAATGGGAGAAAAAGCCGGTGAAAAATTTTTCCAAAAAAGAGGGTGACTTCCACAAGCATTAGACACTAACGCAAGGTTTGCACACTACAAACTTAACCTATGAACTACCAGAAACAGAACATGGATTTCCAGCTGGGCCTGCTTCATTTTGTGCATTTACTGGTTACAGTAGATGGGCATATTGATGACCGCGAACGGCAAACCATCCAATCTATTAAAAGAGAAGAATCAATCTCAGGAAAACTGTTCCAGTTTTTCATGGACAGTGTAAACACAAAATCAGAGCGCGAAGTATTTGCCGAAGGTATTGATCGCCTCAACCGTTGCAACGAAGAGGAAAGACTTTGTGCGTTCGTGCACCTCTATCAACTCGCCCAGGCCGATGAGCACCTGGATGTAAAAGAAATAAAACTTCTTCTGTACTCGCTCGATCAAACAAAAATTGAGTTCGATGATGTGGTACTGGCCGCTCAATTGGCAATCGCTCAAAAACAAGCACGCAACCAAAAAATTATCAATTGAAAAGCATTGCGATGGAATCGGTTCATATATATGATCAGTTTGACTTTAATGCCTTTATGCGCAGAAGGGGCATACTGGTTGTTATTGGCCTGATCATTTTTTTGTCCATCGTATTGATTCACCTATACAAACTATGACCTATGAAAAACCTACTGGAAATTATTGATTCCTTATTGGGATCGGCATCCGAAAAAACTATCGCGATAGCAACTGACCCTACTATGTATCAGGTGGAAACTACCAACAATAAAGTCTACAGCGGTTACATTATCCACCAGAATGATGTTATGATTAAATTCAGAACTACTGC